>CATJHO010000100.1 GCA_949740535.1 uncultured Lachnospiraceae bacterium | reverse complement strand
TTTGCGGCCCTTTCAGGCTTCAATCTGCTTTACCAGATCCGGGGAGAGAGCACCATGTTCTCCAACAGTGTGCTCTGCGCGGCTGTGTTTGGCGCTTTTTTCTTTCTGTGCCTACACTATCTGGATCAGAGCCCGGACAGACGCACTTTTCTCTATGGCCTTGCCGGGGGGATCCTGGCTTCTCTTATGACCTGTATGGGATTTTCTCTGAATTATACGGACACCATCTGGCATGGGAATGTCTTCTGGGCGGTTTTATGTCTGATACCATTTCTGGGAAGCTGCGCGGGGACACTGCTGCTTCTTTTATCTGAGGGGAAAACCGTTCCCTGGAAGAGCCAGAAGCCGGGAAAGCGCTGGTATCTTCTGTGCTGGCTGATTCTCTTTCTATCCTGGATGCCGGTTCTGCTGGCTTCCTGGCCGGGAATTTTTTCCTATGACTGCGGCTGGCAGCTGGTCAGCTTTGTGGACGGAGCGGTGACCAGCCATCATCCCATTCTCCACACAGCCCTTTTGGGAGTCTGCAGGCAGGCAGGGCTTGCTCTTTTTGGAACGAACAATGGGGGGGCGCTTCTGTACTCCCTGCTTCAGATGTCAGGGATGTCGGCCATGTATGCTTACGTCTGCTGGTATCTGAAGAAACGGCAGGCGCCGGAATGGCTTCAGATAGGCGCGTTTGTCTTTTTCGCGGTTCATCCGGTGAACAGCCTGATGGCGCTGTGTGCGACGAAGGATTCGCTGTTTACGGCACTATCTGCAGTGTTTCTGGTACAGCTTTTTGAAATTGTGGAGGAAAAGGAGACGTTTTTTTATTCTGTCTGGAGACAGGCCGCCTTTTGCGGGACCATATTTCTCCTGTTTGCGTTTCGAAATAATGCTTTTCACACGTTTCTATTAACAATTCCCTTTTTGATGTGGACCTTCAGAGAATACTGGAAGCGCATGGGCGTGTTGATCTTGATCTGTCTGAGCCTTTATGGCCTGTATACGGGGCCGGGCTATGGAATGCTGGGAATTGAGAAGGGGGATCCCAGGGAGATGTACAGCGTCCTCATGCAGTCAGCAGCCAGGGTTTACAACCTGGATTATCAGGGACTGACTGAAGGGGAGAAGGAAGCATTTCTCTCCATTATCCGGGAGGAAGGAATGCAGTCCTATCTTTCACGTTTTGCAGATCCCGTCAAGGCTCATTTTGACGGGAAGGAGTTTAACCGGAATCCGGGTCCTTTCCTGAAGGCCTGGCTGTCGGCAGGAATGCGGCATAAGAAGGTGTATATAGATTCCTTTCTGGCCAATACCTTCGGGTACTGGTATCCGGGAAATTCCATTGAGGATACCCAGCGGGGAAGGGATTATTTTGAATATTACTGCAAGGAATTCCGGGAGGATGTGGATGTGGTGATGGAGCCTAAGCTTCCCGCGCTGTCGGAGGTTTACCGGAGGATTGGAAATGAATCCTCCTTCCAGAAGGTGCCGGTGCTGGCTGCGTGCTTCAATCTGGGTACGTATACCTGGCTTCTGCTGTTTGCAATTTTACTGCTGCTGTACCGGCAGCAGTATGGGGAACTCATTCTGGTGATTCCACTGCTGATGTATTTTTTTACGACCCTGCTGGGACCGGTGGTCAAGATGCGGTATCATTATCCGCTGATTGCCTGCGCCCCGCTGATCCTGTTTCTGATTTGGAGGAGGGATAGAGAATGGATAAAGTAGCCGTACTGGTTCCCTGTTATAACGAGGGCAGAACCATAAAGAAAGTAGTGGAGGATTTCCGCCGGGTGCTTCCGGATGCGGTGATCTATGTGTATGATAACAATTCAACCGACGGCACCGACCGGATTGCGCGGGAAGCGGGAGCCGTGGTACGTTACGAGCGTCAGCAGGGAAAGGGAAGTGTGATCCGCCGGATGTTCCGGGAGGTGGATGCCCAGGTGTACCTGATGGTAGACGGAGATGATACCTATCCCGCAGAGGCAGCACCGGAAATGGTGCGCAGAGTAAGGGAGGAGAAGGCAGACATGGTCGTGGGAGACCGGCTTTCCTCTACCTACTATACGGAGAATAAGCGTCCCTTTCATAATTTCGGAAATTCCTTTGTGAAGAACTGTATCAACCGGTTTTTTGACACCCATATTCAGGACATTATGACCGGTTACCGTGCGTTCAATTATTCTTTTGTAAAGACCTTCCCTGTGCTGTCCAAGGGCTTTGAGATTGAGACGGAGATGAGCATCCACGCGGCGGACAAGCATATGCAGGTGGACAATGTGATTGTGGAGTACCGGGACCGGCCGGAGGGCAGCGAGTCCAAGCTGAATACCTTTTCAGACGGTTTTAAGGTGCTGCTGCGGATTTTGAATCTGTACAAGAATTATAAGCCCTTCAGTTTCTTTTCCCTTCTGTCAGCAGTTCTGGCTCTTTTGGGAATTGGATTTCTGATTCCGGTGGTGGCAGAATTTCTGGAGACCGGGCTGGTGCCAAAATTTCCCACACTGATTGTCTGCTGCTTTGTGCTGGTAGCTGCCCTGCAGTCTTTCTTTGCGGGCCTGGTGCTCCAGAGTATGGAGCAGAAGAATAAGCAGGATTTTGAGATGCATCTGATGCAGGTGCGCAACACATATGAGAACCTGCGGCAGGGAAAGAAGGAGGCTGAAACATGAGAGAGGACAGGCGCCGGGCCGGTATGGGCCTGCTGGCAGCGGCGGCAGTGTCCCTTTTGGCAGGGATTGCAGTGTATCAGGTAATGGGGTTTACCTATACCATTGCCGACGATATTATCATGCGGGATATTGCTTCCGGAGCCTTTACGGGAAAGCCGGACGGGCATCTGATCTTTATCCGGTATGCGATGGGATTCTGCATCAGCAGACTGTATCTGCTGAATGGAAGTGTGGACTGGTATGGCTTTTTTATAGCGGGCAGTCTGTTTCTGGGCCTGGCGGCAGTTTTGTACCGGGGATTGGCCGCAGATAAAAGTCTCTTATGGAAAGCGGTTTACACAGCCTTTTCCCTGTGCCTGTTTGGAATTGCAGTCCTGTATCATGCAGCGTGCTTTGAGTGGACCATCAGTGCGGCTGTACTTGGAGGCAGCGCTCTGTATCTCTATGCGGCTCCCTTTGAGAAGGCCGGAATTGGGAAGCTTGTGGACCATGTCTTGATCTGGGTTCTGCTGATTTTGACCTTCGGCATCCGGTATGATGTGTTTTTTATGGTTTTACCGGGATTTGGGGCTGTATTTTTATGGCGGTTTTTTGAATGGAAGGAGAAGAACTTCCGGATCCGTCTGCGGGAGCTGATTCTGCCGGCAGCGGTATTTTTGTCTGTGGGGCTTGTGGCTCTGATTGAGGGGCTTGTGTACAGAAGCCCGGAATGGAAAGAGTATCAGGAATTTAATATGGCACGGTCGGAGGTTTATGATTATTCCGGCGTGCTTTTGTATGAGGAAAATCCGGGATTTTTTGATGAGCTGGGACTGGACGAGCATGATGTGCGGAACCTCCGCCACTATGCCCTGTATTTTGTGGAAGGCATGGATACGGAAATGATGGAGCGCATCAGCCAGGAGGCCTGGCGGCAGACCTTCGGCGGCAAGGGAAAAAAGGAGCGGATCTGGGACGGAATCTGTCTTGTGGCGAAGGAAATGACTTCCCCCAAATATTTTTCCGTCAGCATTCCCTTTCTTGGTTTTTTGTTTTGTGCCATGGTGCTGGCGTTCCGCCGTCAGAAGGGTCTGCTGCTTTTGCTGGCTCTGTTCCTGGGGATAGAAGGAGTTCTGTGGCTGTACTTAGGCGTGCGGGGACGTCTGCCGGAGCGGGTGGTTTTTTCTATGTATCTGGTTATGCTGCTGGCAGCAGCGGGACTCTTTTACCGGCTTTATCAGGCGGAGGAGCGGGAATCCAAAAATTCGTCCGGAAAGCAGAAGCGCCTGCTTCTTACGGGAGCTTTGGCTGTCTGTTTTGCGGGAGCTGTTTTCCAGTGCCGTACTGCTCTACGGGATTCGTCAAAAGAGCCCTCCAACTATCAGCTCTTCAAGGATGGCTGTAAGAACGACACGGACCGGATTTATTTTATTGAAAGTTTTATTGCAGAACCTCTGGGTGGGGCAGTTGTGACAACCCATGGGGATTTCCGTATGAACCGCTGTCTGACCCTGGGGGACTGGTACAGCTTTTCACCAATTGACCGGGAACGGTTTGAGGTCTATGGGATGGAAGATGTGGAGGAAGCCATTTTGAATGATTCCAATGTATATCTGGTTCTGCGGGATACGGAGGACACCGGGTTCTATGGTACCTATTTTGCACATAAATACCCAGATGTGAAGCTGGTCCGCAGGGATAAGCGGGTCATTGACGGACGTGACTATTATTTGTATCAGGCACAGAGGTGAGTAAGACCATGAAGCAGGCGGGAACGAAGCTCCGCGTTCTGGCGGCGCTGATGCTTTCTTTTCTGATTACAGGAATTTATTTTATAATTGCATACCAGGAGCTGCCCTTTATCTATGATATTAACGATGATGTGGCCATGCGCAATGTGGCGGCCGGGGTGATTACCGGAGAGCCGGATGCCCATCTTCTTCATATCAAATATATACTGGGGCTGGTGATCAGCGGTTTTTACCGCCTTTTTCCCGGCCTGGACTGGTATGGGCTGATTCTGATTGGAATTGTGCTTTTTGCTTTTTCCATGATTCTGTATCGGGGACTGGCGGCCAGGAAGAGTCTTCTCTGGAAAGGGATCTATGTTTTCTTGTCCCTGCTTCTTTTGACCTGCCTGGGCTTACAGCATATTACAGCCTTTCAGTGGACGACCACAGCGGCCATTGCCGGAGCGGCGGGGATCTATCTGTTCTATACCTCTGATGAGGGTGAGGGGAGAAAGGCGCTGGCAGAGGAGGGAACAGCAGTTTTTCTGATTCTTCTTTCACTGATGGTAAGGGATGATGTGTTTCTGCTGGTGCTTCCGATGGCGGGGCTGTGCTTCTGGTGGAAATACGGTTCTTTTAAGAAGCGCGGAAGATGGCCCATTACGTTAAAGCATCCCTGGATTCCCGCTGGTCTGGCGGCGGGAGCGGTTTTGATTCTGGGAGTGGAAGCAGCTGCCTTTTGCTCGCCCGCATGGCGGGAGTTTCGGACTTACAATGTGAACCGGGAAGCCATTATGGATTATTACGGCCTGCAAAATTATGAGGAGGATCCTGCATTTTTCGATTCTCTGGGATTTACGCCGGAGGAGGCGGAGAATCTGCAGCGCTATTCTCTTTATCTCACAGACAATCTCTACAGTGAGAATATGGCGAAGCTGGCGGAGCATTCCAGAGAGATTTACCTTAAGAGCCATTCGGCAGGGGAGCGGATGCGGACGGGTCTTGCGCAGATCTATGAGCACTTGGGCAAGGATACTTACCACTTGACCAATCTCCTCTGTCTGTGTATGATTGCATTGACGGCCGGTCTTGCGCTGGGCCGGGACCGAAGACAGCTGAATCTGGTATTGTCGGTGCTGGCTGTGTGGGCTGCGTTCTGGCTGTACCTGGGATACCGGAACCGGATTCTGGAGCGGGTAGGCTTTGCCCTGTATCTGCTGGCGTTTGTGACCATGCTTGGGATCTGGTACCGGCTGTGTGCTGCGAAGCAGCGAGACAATGAGAAGACAGGGAAGAAGAAACGCTTTACGGAACCTTTACTGACTGCGGCGGTCTGTGTATTTCTGGCATTAACTGCGGGCATGACCTGGAAGACTGTGGAGGGAAATAATAACTGGAGATGGGATTACAATCTGCAGTTTCTGGATGTGAACCGCTATATGGCGGAGCATCCGGACCATGTTTACTTTATGACGACCTTTTCCATTGAGACCTATACGGATAATTTTACCATCCGCCGGGATTTTGCCTTCAGCAATCTTCTCTCGGTGGGCGGCTGGCATACTTTTTCACCCCTTGAGAATGTGAAGAATGAAAAGCTTGGGATTACCGATCCCAAACGGGATATTGTGGAGAAGGAAAATGTATATCTGATTTCCCTGGAGAATGTCAATCTGCGTTATATGGACCGGTATTTTGAGAGCCTGTACGGGGAGCGGTACCAGGGCAGGAATCTTGTGGATACGCTGGAGTATGGGGATCAGGTGTTTGAGGTATATGATTTTACAACGGAATAGGAGGTCTTATAATTGATTGGATTTAATGTAGCGCCTTTTACAGGAAAGGAATTTGACTATATTCGAGAGGCTGTAGAGGCAGAGCATATCTGCGGCGACGGAATGTTTACCAAGCGCTGTAATCAGTGGATTGAGGAGCACACAGGAACGGCGAAGGCCCTTTTGACTACCTCCTGCACCCATGCCACGGAAATGGCAGCGCTGCTTCTTGATATACATCCGGGAGACGAAGTAATTATGCCCTCCTACACTTTTGTGTCCACAGCTAATGCCTTTGTTCTGCGTGGGGCGGTTCCCGTTTTTGTGGATATACGGCCGGATACAATGAATCTGGATGAGACGCTGATCGAAGCGGCTGTAACTGCACGCACAAAAGCGATTGTGCCGGTTCACTATGCCGGTGTCTCCTGTGAGATGGATAAGATTCTGGAGACTGCCGGGAAGTATGGACTGGCAGTGGTGGAAGATGCTGCCCAGGGAGTCTGTTCCTTCTACAAGGGAAAGGCTTTGGGGACCATGGGGGATTATGGATGCTTCAGCTTCCATGAGACGAAGAATTTCTCCATGGGAGAGGGCGGCGCCTTACTGATCCGGGATTCGGAGCATGTGGAGGATGCGGAGATCCTGCGGGAGAAGGGGACCAACCGCTCCAAATTCTTTCGGGGACAGGTGGATAAGTACAGCTGGGTAAATCAGGGAAGCTCTTATCTTCCCAGTGATATGAATGCCGCCTATCTGTGGGCTCAGCTTGAGCTGGCAGATGTGATTACGGCAGATCGGATGAAGAGCTGGAATGCCTATTATGAGCAGCTCCTGCCGCTTAAGGAACAGGAGCGGATAGAACTCCCCTGTGTGCCGGAAGGCTGTGAGCACAATGCCCATATGTTCTACCTGAAGGCCAGGGATCTGGAAGAGCGCACAGCTCTTATTACATACCTGAAGCGGGAAGGAGTGCAGACAGTCTTTCACTATGTGCCTCTTCACAGCTCGCAGGCAGGGGAGAGTCTGGGAAGATTTGCGGGAGAAGACCGCTGTACTACCAAAGAGAGCGAGCGTCTGGTCCGGCTTCCCATGTACTATGGATTGAAAGAAGAGGAAACCTCTTATGTGGTGGAGAAAATAAAGGAGTTCTATGAAAAATAGAAAAACAGATTTGGCAGGGATGTGGCTGTGTGCCGGGATTCTGTCTGCACTTACGTTTCTCATGGTGAAAGTGGAGATGGGAAAAGGGTATGAGGTTCTGCTGTACAGTGACTTTGCCACCCATTCTTCCTGGGCAGTAGGGGAATTTACTGATCCGCTGTATGATAAATTCTATGCTTATCCGGTCTGGCATCTTCTGGTCCGCGGGATAAACTGGATACTGCCCATAGGAAGGGAATATGCCGGAGCTCTGGTGACTGCCTGCTGTATAGGCGGCGCTGCAGCTCTGCTGTATAAATTTCTCTGGTTGGAGCTTAAAGGCTGTCTTTCTGAGAGGAAGATCTGCCTGCTGGCCGTGGGGCTTATGGTGCTGACAGCTCTTTATATGCCCTGGTTTAACGTGGAGCCTTACCTGGGCCAGACCAGTCCGACTACCTGGCATAATCCTACCAATATGGCGGTAAAGCCTGTGGCGCTGCTGGCATTTCTGTGGTTTCTGAAGCTGTACTTACGGGAACAGAAAGTAAAAGCAGTGGAGTTTGCCGGGCTTTCGGGTCTTCTGCTTTTTAGCTGCTTTGTGAAGCCCTCCTTTGTGCAGGGGTTTCTGCCGGCAGTGGTTCTCTTTCTGCTGGTGGAATTGTACCGTACCAAAGGGAAAAGCTTTCTTTTCAGCTTGAAAATGGCAGCGGTCTTCATCCCTTCCGGTATTTATTTTCTGGTTACGTTTTTTTCGATGTTCGGCGTCAGCGCAGAACGCAGTATCGGGATTTCTCCCTTCGAGGTGCTGAAGCTGGATGCGGCCCATCCGCTGATTTCCATTTTACAGACCATAGCGTTTCCGCTGTTTGTTCTGTGCATTTTGGGAGGAAGGCAGATCTGGCAGGATAAAAGTCTCTTGTTTTCACTTGCTTTTTATGCGGCTTCTCTTTTGGAGTACATTCTGTTGATTGAGGTGACGGAGCCGGAGTCCGGGAATTTTGAGTGGGCGCTTCAGTTAGCGCTCTTTACCCTTTTTGCCATGACTGCTCTGCGGTTTTATCAGAAAAAGGATAAAAAGCCCTGGATGGACCTGGCCGGAAATGGGCTGCTGCTGTATCATGTTTTGTCGGGGATTCTTTATTATGTGTATCTGCTGATCAGCCCGCTGCAATGCTAGGGAGATTCTGCTTTCTTTTGAAAGTGATCTGGGTATGTTTCGGTCGGGAGAGCAGGCGGCCAGGAAAGGATGGAATATGAAAAAAATTGTTATCATAGGAGCCAACAGCTTCCAGAATCCATTGATTTTGAAGGCAAAGGAAATGGGATTTGAGACCCATGTTTTTGCGTGGAAGGACGGCTCGGTGGGAGAGCGGACGGCAGATTTCTTTTATCCTGTCAGCATTGTAGAGCGGGAGCGGATTCTGGAAATGTGCAGGCAGATTAAGCCGGATGCAGTGGCCTCCATCGGCTCGGATCTGGCCATGCTGACTGTGAATTATGTGGCCGGGGAGCTGGGGCTGCCCTGCAATTCCATGGAGTGTACCCGGATTTCCACTAATAAGTATGCTATGCGCAGGGCATTTCTGGCAGCAGGCGTACCAGTGCCGGGATTTCGCGAGGCGGATGGCCGGACCGGCATAGAGGAAGTGCGTGATCTGAAGCTTCCCGTGATTGTGAAGCCCACGGACCGTTCCGGGAGCAGGGGGATCACGAAGGTGGAGGACTGGAAGGAATTTTCGCAGGCTTTGAAGCTGGCGGTGGAAAACTCCTTTGAAAAAAAAGCCATTGTGGAGGAATATCTCACAGGGGAAGAGTACAGCTGTGAGTGCATTTCCTATGAAGGAACCCATCATTTTCTGGCTTTGACAAAAAAGTATACCACAGGCCATCCTCATTTTATTGAGACCGGACATCTGGAGCCGTCAGGCCTTTCGGCAGAGCAGGAGGAAAAGGTTAAGAGAGCCGTGTTTCAAGCTCTGGACGCACTGAAGGTGGAAAATGGAGCTTCCCACAGCGAGTTTATGATTGATGAAAGGGATACCGTGAAGATCATTGAGGTGGGAGCCCGTATGGGCGGCGACTGTATTGGCTCCGATCTGGTGCCTTTGTCCACGGGGTATGATTTTGTCCGCATGGTGATTGATGTGGCATGCGGGAAAGAGCCGGATTTTAAAAGGCTTCACAGAGGAGGGGCTGCATGTATCCGGTTTGTATTCAACCATCAGGATTTGCAGCGGCTGGAACGCTTAAAACGTGAGATTCCGCAGCATATCTTGTTTGAAAGTGAGATGGAGCCGGTTCAGGAGGGACAGGTGACAGACAGTTCCACCCGGTTTGGATATTATATTCTGGCCTTTGACCGTGTGGAGCAGGCAGAGGAGTATGGAATATGACAACGAAAATTTCCTTAAAAACCATTATCTTTCTTCAGCTGGTAGTCATTGTTTATACCTTGTCCGGTGTAGCAGCGAAGCTGGCGTCCGGGCAGGAGGCCTTCAGCCTTGGATTTTTATTTTTTTACGGCATTGAGATGCTGATTCTTGGCATTTACGCCATTGCCTGGCAGCAGATTATCAAGCGCTGCCAGCTGTCGGTGGCGTATGCCAACCGCTCCATGGCAATTCTGTGGTCACTGATCTGGACGGTTATTTTCTTTCATGAGACGCTGACAGTCAAAAATCTGATAGGAGTGCTCATTGTTTTTGCGGGAACAATGATTGTGAACAGTGATGGTGAATAAATATATGATGTTGCTGGTGCTGTCTGTAGTGGTAGCATCTTTTTCCCAGATTCTTCTGAAAAAAAGCGCAGAAAAAACATATTCTTCCATGATTCGTGAGTATTTGAATCCCCTGGTGATCGCAGGCTATGGCATGATGGTTCTTTCCACTCTGCTGACGGTAGGCGGATATGTGGGACTGGAATATAAGAATGGAGCGGTGGTAGAATCTTTTGGCTTTGTTTTGGTGATGTTCCTGAGCCGTTTTTTCTTTGGAGAAAAAATTACAAAGAAAAAGCTGTTGGGTAACAGCCTGATTCTTCTTGGAATATTAGTGTTTTACAGTTGAGTGTTCTTCCCCGGAGCGCTTCTGGAATCCGGCAGTATCCCGGATGGTATACTGGGGAGCATTGTTGATACTGATATAAATGCGGCCGACATACTCGCCAATCAGGCCGAGCATAACCAGGATCAGGCCGCCCAGCAGGAAGATGGAGGCCACAATGGAGCTCCAGCCCATTTCAATGGTAGGGTCTATGAACTTGCGGATCACAACGTAGAGGCCATAGCAGAAGCCCAGAAAGGCGGAAGTGGTTCCGCAGAAGGTGGCGATCCGCAGAGGCTTTACAGAAAATGCCGTGAAGCCGTTGAACCAGAGGGCCAGCAGCTTGCTGAAGGTATAGCCGGATTCCCCTACCATGCGGTTGTGATGGGTGACGGGGATGTTGGCAATGTGCTTGGTGGCGCGGAAAATCAGGCCCTCAATATAGGGATAAGCGTTGTGATAGCGCAGAATTTCGTCCATAATAAAGCGCTGCATAATAAAATAACTGGTAACTTTCAGGCCTTTGGGCTTTCCAATCAGGCTTTCTGTCATTTTCTCATTCATCCAGGTCCCAAAATTCCGAAATCCGCTGTGCATTTTATGTTTATAAGAGGCATAAACTACATCCCATCCCTCGGCAATTTTGTCCACCAGGGTAAAGAGTTCGCAGGCAGGGGTCTGTCCGTCATCATCCAGGGAGATAATGAGATCTCCGGTACACTTCCGGTATCCGGCCATCAGGGCAGAAGGCTGGCCGAAATTTTTGGCCAGACTGATCCCGAAAATGTGGGGATTATGAAGGGCAAGAGTGCGGATGGGCTCCCAGACATTGTCGGGGGAGCAGTCATTGACCAGAATAATCTCATAGTCATATTCTGGTCTTTTGGCCAGTGTTTCAATGAGTTCCTTTACAACGATTTCTATGGTGGTTTCCGAGCCGTAGCAGGGAATGACGAAGGATAATTTATTCATTTCTTAAGGATCCTTTCTGTGGACCACACAGGAAACATTTACGATTCTGTGCGGTCCGCGGTCATCCTGTATAGTATACCGTGTTTCCCCGGATTTAGCAATGGAGTGACGAAAAGTTTTACAATTGCCCCAAAAACGTGTATAATGATAAAATTAGTGATTGAGAAAGAATTATTTGGAAAAATACGGAGAAACTGATTATGAAGAAATTATTAGCACAAATTATTAAATTCGGCGCTGTGGGCTTCCTGTGCTTTTTTATAGACTATGGAATTCTGGTGGCCCTGGTAGAGCTGGCGGGCTTTCATGAACTTGCTGCCAGCGGCTGTTCCTTTACGGTGTCTGTGGTGGTAAATTATATTCTGAGCATTACCGTGGTCTTTGACACAGACAGGAATGCGGACAAGCTGAAGCAGTTTGTGGTGTTTGTGGTTTTGAGTCTCATCGGCCTTGGCATCAACCAGCTGATTATGAAGGCAGGCGTGGACTGGCTTGGCCAGTATATGAACCGGGCTTATATGGTAGTGAAGATTTTTGCCACGGCAGTGGTGATGGTTTACAATTTTATTTCCCGAAAGATGTTTATCGAGAAGAAAAATAAGAAGTAATCCAAATGGCTGCCGTACAGTCAAAGATGGAACTGCAATGTAAGATGGGAGGCAGATTATGAGAGAGAAAAAGGCGGCCCTGGGCATAAGCATGCTGCTGCTTTTTCTGACAGGTGCCTTCTTCCTGCTTGTTCCGGTGGAAGAGCCTTCGATGGACGCTGTTTTCCGTGCAGAAGGAACATGGAGTGTTTCTCTAACTTCCACGGAGGAGGAGCTTCTGCCAGAGCTGTATTTTGAAGGAGAGGCTCTGCCCTGTGACAGGGAAAGCAAAACCTTTTATGTTCCGGTGGATATGAATAACAGTCAGTGGGAGACAGGGACCTTTGCTTCCGGGGACAGCGGTGTGGAGGTTTACCTTCTGGACAATCCACTGGGGGATGATAAGCAGTCTGCAGTAAAGGAGAGCAGATCCTACCGGCTTTTGGCTGTGAAGGCGGATGTCTGCCGGGAATATCAGGTGGTATTCACCGGACTGCCGATTCTGTGTATTGACACAGAAGAGGAGATCCGCTACGATGAAGTCTACGGCCAGATGCGGCTTCTGCTGGCGGAGACCAAGGAGGACTGGGTGTTCGAGAGCCGCATGAGCGGCCATATTCGGGGGGGAAGCAGCAGACTGAATCCCAAGAAATCTTATAAAATGACCTTGTATAAGCAGAACCAGACAGGCAGCGGGGAGCTGCGTAAGAACCAGGTCTCTCTCCTTGGTATGCGGGAGGATGACGAGTGGCTTTTGTATGGTCTGTACAGCGAGGATACCAAGATCCGGGATAAGCTTTCCCTGGATATCTGGAATGAGTCCGGGGCGGCGGTCATGGAGCAGAAAGGTCATTATGGCTGGCACATGGAATACATTGAAGTATTCCAGAATGATACCTACTGGGGGCTCTACGGCCTCATGGAGCCGGTGGATTATAAACAGCTGGCCCTGACTAAGGAAGGAGCGGCACAGCCGGAGGAGTTTCTGTACAAGCAGAAGGATCCGGGGGTCTTTGAGCTTAAGGGAAACCACGTGGTGGAGGATGAGGCTCATTTTCAGATGCTCAATGCTTATCTGGCCTGTCTGGAAGCAGACGATCAAGTCTTTGCAGAGAAGATGCCGGAGCTTATTGATGTGGACAGCGCGCTGGAGGTCTGGATGTATCTCCAGGCAGTTCTGGGTATGGATAACATTGAGCGGAATATCTTTTATCCCACTCTCTATGAAGACGGCGGGTACCGGATGTATTTTATGCCCTGGGATATGGATTACAGCTGGGGAAACGTCCATGACTTTGAGGCATTGAACCGGAGCCGGTTTTCGGAAGAAATCTGGACCATGCGGATTGCCTGGAAGCTGGGAGACCGGCTGATACGGCTTGATGTGGAGGATGCCCGGCAGAAAGTAATACGGCGGTGGAAGGAACTGAGGAAAACTGTCTATTCGGATGAATATCTGCGGGAGCGGATAGATGCCTATGTCCATCAGGTAATGGATTCCGGGGCTTTTGACCGTAATGAGATCCGCTGGTATGACAGCCAGCACAGCCGGGAGTTTGAAAGGCTCAAAGACCTGGCCTGTGAGCGGATGGAGTTTTTGGACACCTGGCTTTCCGATCCCCTTTCCTATCTGGCATTAGAGGAGTATCAGGAGTGAAGAAACAGACAGCTCTTATTCTCAACTGTATATTGCTGGCAGCAGTTCTGGGCTTTTTCTTTCTGAGGCCCGTTTTCTGCGGTCCCATCCGGTATGATTGGATGGACGAATATGAGGCGGCCCAGATTCAGGAGACCTATACAGAGGCGGCGGAGCCTTTTTTCACAGAGCTTTGCTTTTCCGGGGAGAAGCTTCCCTTTGATAAGACGACTGCCACCTTCTATCTGCCTTTGGATATGGAGACGGAGAAGTGGGAGACAGGGGAGCTTTCCAGTCTTTCCGGAGATGTCCGTCTGCTGTTTGCAGATGATTTCACCAGGGAATCCAAGCAGGATGCTATCCGGCAGGGGAAAGCCTTCACCTTCTATGCCCTGAGGGGAAATGAATTTCAGGAGTGCCGCCTTGTGGTTACCGGCCTTCCGGTACTGGCCATTGAGACTACGGAGACGGCGGAGACGGGCGTCTTTGGCGGCATGGTGTACTACTGGGACAGTAAGAGCAAGCGGGACTGGACGGGGGCGAATATTCTGGAGGCCAATATCCGGGGAAATACCAGCCGTACCTATCCCAAAAAGGGCTACAAGCTCACCCTGAAGGTGGAGAACAAGAAAGGGGAGGCAGTTCCGGACAAAAAATCCCTGTTTGGACTGCGCACAGATGACGAGTGGATCTTAAACGCCATGTATACGGATGCGTCCAAAATCCGGGACCGGCTTTCAGCGGATCTGTGGAACGGCTTTGGGGCGCAGGTGCCGGAATACCAGCAGGCAAAGTTCGGGACGGATCTGGTGTATGTGGAGGTGTTTTTCAATCAGGAGTACTGGGGACTGTACGGCCTGATGGAGCCGGTGGATTCCAAACAGCTGAACCTGGAAAAAGAGGGCGGCACGGCACCGGCAGAGTATTCCTACAAGGCTGTGGATGTGCAGAACATCCCCAGTGAAGAGCTGATGGAAACGTCTCTGTTTACGGAAAGTCTGGCTGGTTTTGAGTTAAAAGGGCGTTATGAAAGCATTGACCGGACTTCCTGGGAGCCCCTTCTTTCCTATCTGCAGATGCGGGATTTGGACAGTGATGAGGTCTTTGCCGGGAAGGCGTCTCAGCTGATGGATCTGGATGGGGCATTAAACGCCTGGATTTACTTTCAGGCGGTTCTGGGAATTGACAATCGGGCAAAAAACATGTATTATGTGGCAAAGAGCGATCATCAGTCTTACCGGATTTATTTTGTCCCCTGGGACATGGATATTACCTGGGGAAATGCCCTGAGGGAGGGAACGGGAGATGCCATCTGGGATGTGGGTCTGAATACCAATCTTTATTCGGAACGCATCAACTGGCAGCCGGGAGATCGGCTGGTGGAGCTTAACGTAGACAGCACGAGAGAGCGGATAAGAGAGAAATGGAAGCAGCTGAGGGAAGGTGTTTTCTCCGATGAAAATCTTACCCAAAGTGTGGACAGCCTGGCTCATGAACTGAGGGATTCAGGGGCTCTGGCACGGGACAGGGAGCGCTGGCCGGACAGTAATCACGGGGCGGATTACGAGTTGTTTAAGCGGATGGCCCTGTATCGGATGAAGATTCTGGATTACTATTTTGACGGAAATCTGGAGGCCTATATGGGTCTGGGCTATCAGTAAGACAAAAATACCTTTAGGAGTTCAAGAATGGAATACAGGCACGAGTTAAAATACGTGGTGACAGCTGCCCGGCTGGCTCTGTTAGAGAGCCGCATCCGGGGATTGATTCCGCTGGATGTTCATGCAGGGGAGGCGGGCATGTATCAAATCCGCAGTCTCTATTTTGACGATTATTACAACAGCGGTTATGTGGAGAATGAGATTGGCACGGACCCCAGAGAAAAGTTCCGTGTGCGCATCTACAATGGGGACAGGGGACGGATCAGTCTGGAGCTTAAGAGTAAGGAGCATGGCATGACAAAGAAGCAGTCCTGCCTGCTTACAGAAGAGCAGTGCCAGACTCTCATGGCAGGACAGCTGCTTTCTATGAATCCGGAGGACCCGCCGGTGCTTAAGAAGCTGAATCTTTTGATGCGGACCAGGCTGCTCAAGCCCAAGGTGATTGTGGAATACGACCGGGTGCCCTATGCGGAGCCGCTGGGCAATACCCGGATTACCCTGGATCAGAATATGGCCTCATCGGATGAAATTCATCGTTTTTTGGAGCCGCAGATTCGAAGGCGCCCGATTATGGGAACGGGACAGCATATTCTGGAAGTTAAGTATGATGAGTTTCTGCCGGACTATATTTACCGGAATCTGCAGCTGAACAGTCTGCGGCAGACAGCATTCTCAAAATATTATTTATGCAGAAGATACACATTAAAAGGGAGTCGGTAGGACTTTTCTATAAACAATAGGAGGAAGTTTAAATCATGGGATTTCAAGATGTATTTAAAAAATCATTTCTGGAGGGCTTTACAAGTATGGATATTTCCGCAGGACGGATTATGGCTACCTTTGCGGTGACCTGTATTCTGGCCTGTTATGTGTTTGCCATTTATCGTCTGATGACCCGGAAGTCCTTTTATTCCAAGGGCTTTAACGTATCTCTGGCGGCCCTTTCCGTGATTACGGCGGCCATAATTCTGGCCATGCAGTCCAATCTGGTTATTTCTCTTGGTATGGTGGGCGCTCTGTCCATCGTCCGTTTCCGTACAGCAATCAAGGATCCCATGGATCTGGTGTTTTTGTTCTGGTCGATCAGCGTAGGCATTATCTGTGGCGCCGGTCTTTTTGAAGTGGCTCTTCTTACCTGCCTGGTGGTGACAGTTCTGGTGCTGATCCTGGAGAATATTCCTTCTTCCAGAGCGCCTATGATGCTGGTGGTGAATCTGTCGGATGCAGAGGCAGAGGATTCCGTTCTTGAACTGGTGAAGAAGGCCAGCCGTTTTTATAAAGTAAAATCCAGAAATATCTCCCAGGGAGCCATGGACATGGTGGTGGAGGTCCGCGTGAAGAATGAGGGAGCCTTTGTCAAGAAGGTATCGAAGATTGATAAGGTGCAGTCGGCTTCTCTGATTTCCCATGACGGAGAAGTGACCTTTTAAGTAAATCAGGAGTATTCTATGAGCCATATGATGAGGCTTTGCGGGCGCGGACTGCGTTATATCAGGCAGTACGGGCCCGCACAATTGTATTACAAAATAATCGAACGGCGGCAGCGAAGCCGGGCGGAGGCAGGCTATGAGGCCTGGCTTTTGAAGCAGTGCGCGCAGGAAGAGACAGAAGCTTTGGAGGCCGGGAAGCTGTCCGGCCGGGGGCCCAGGATCAGTATTCTCGTGCCCGCCTATGAGACGCCGGTTCTCTTTTTGCAGCAGATGATTGAATCCGTGCAAAACCAGAGCTATACGAACTGGGAGCTGTGCATTGCGGACGGCAGTGTCTCCGATCAGGTGCAGACGGCCGTAGAGGCGTATGCCAAAACGGATTCCCGTATACGTTTTTGTAAACTGAAAGAGAATCTGGGGATTTCCGAGAATACCAACGCGGCTCTTTCTATGGCAGAGGGAGACTATGTGGGGCTTTTGGACCATGACGATCTGCTCCTGCCGGGGGCACTGTATGAGACAGCCAGGGCGCTTGTGGAAGCAGGGGATGCGGACGCTCTTTACACGGATGAGGATAAGGTGAATATGGACCTGACCCGCCATTTTCAGCCCCATTTTAAGCCGGATTTTGACCGGGAATATCTTTTGAGCAACAACTATATCTGTCATTTTTTTGTGGTAAAACGGGAGCTTGCCTGCACAGCGGGAGGATTCCGGGGAGAGTTTGACGGGGCCCAGGATTATGATTTTATTCTCCGGTGTACGGAAAATGCCGGGAAGATACTTCATATTCCCAGAGTTTTGTATTCCTGGCGCTGCCATGAGGATTCCACGGCTGCCAATCCTGAGAGCAAGCTTTATGCCTATGAGGCGGGGAAACGGGCGGTTGCGGCCCATCTGGAGCGTATGGGCGTGAGGGCAGAACTGCTGGATACCACCAATCTGGGCTTCTATCAGGTACGTTTTTCTCCAGGGGAAAAGAAAGGCTTAATAAAATCTTTCGGAAATTTAAATGGACAAATGGGAGTAAACGTTGTATATTATGATAAGGCACGTAATAACTCTGTAATAATTCCAAAGGACAGCGATTATGTGCTTTTTACGTGTATCAAAAAGGCGAAGCTGTCAGAGGGATTTCTTGAGGAGCTCTGTTCCTGCTGTACACGGCCCGGTATTGGGATTGTATGTGCAAGAGTGTATGACAGGCAGAAGAGGCTGTCCTCGGATCTCTCCATGAAAGGGGTGCGGGATCCATTCGGGAGCAGTATGAAGGGTCTAAGGACAGGCTGTACAGGTTATTTCCACCGGGCCGTGCTGCATCAGGAGCTGACAGCTCCCACAGACTGCTTTCTGGTAAAGGGATCGCTGCTGAGAGGGAAAGAGACTCTGGCTCCCCAAAAGCTTTGTGAAGAAATCAGAAAACAGGGATATCGGATGGTTTACCATCCATGGGCGGTTGTTTATGAAGACAGGTAGCAGGGTATCAGTTGTAATACCCAATTATAATGGAAGAGCGTTTGTAAAGGCCTGTCTGGCGGCTCTTATACAAGACGCGCCGGAAGCGGAGATCCTGCTGGTGGACAATGGATCCACAGACGGGAGCCGGGAACTGGTGGAGGAGTGTTTCCCTCAGGTCCGGGTAATTGCGCTTGATCAAAATTACGGTTTCTGCCGGGCAGCCAATGAGGGAATGAAAGCGGCCCGCTCCCCCTATGTGGTTCTTTTGAACAACGACACGGAGGTACTGCCTGGATTTACCAGGGCGCTGGTGTCGGCACTGCAGCTGGACCCTGGGGCTTTTTCTGCCGGGGCAAAGATGATACAGCTGCATCATCCGGAAAAAATTGACGATGCTGGAAATTATTGCTGCGCTCTTGGCTGGGCTTTTGCGAGAGGAAAAGACAAACCTGTGGAATACTATGAAGAACCGGGTGAAATCTTCGCGGCCTGTGCAGGCGCGGCGGTTTACCGGAAGGCGGTTCTGGAACGGATCGGATATCTGGACGAGGCTCATTTCGCCTATCTGGAGGATATTGATCTGGGCTGGCGGGCGAAGACTGCAGGCTGGCACAATCTCTATGTGCCGTCGGCGAAGGTGCTCCATGTGGGAAGCGGAACCAGCGGATCCAGATACAATGCATTTAAGGTATCCTTAAGTTCCCGAAACAGTGTCTACCTCCTCTGGAAGAATATGCCTGGCCTGCAGATTCTGCTGAATCTGCCCTTTCTGCTGGCAGGATTTGGCATAAAATATCTGTTTTTTGTAAAAAAAGGGTTTGGAAAAACCTATCGAAAAGGGCTGAAAGAAGGGCTTTCCATGTGCCGAGGGGAGAAGAAAGTAAAGTTTTGTTGGAAAAATCTGCCCGCATATGGTAAAATCCAAATAGAACTTTGGATAAATATTGGGAAGAGATTCAGGTGAAAGAGATTGATTAAGGACAATCAGCAGCATTTTAACCGGCTGCATGTGCTGATAGATGCCTGTGTGATTGCAGCGTCCTATCTGCTGGCATGGTTCATACAGTTTCAGATTCTGGGAAATATTACAGGTATTTTGTTTAATCAGTATATGATTGTACTGATTTTTGTGATACCTCTTTATCTGCTGTTGTATATGGCATTCAGTCTTTACACCACCACCAGTGTCCGCAGAAAGCGGGTAGAGATTGATAAAATTGTCGAGGCCAATACCATTGGCCTGATTGTGCTTCTTGCAGCTTTGTATCTGTCCCGCAGTGTTGAGGATATTACGGACAACTATTCCCGAATGATGTTTTTCTATTTCTATGTGATCAACATTTCTCTGGAAGCACTGGTCCGTAACTGCATCCGTCTGGCGCTGCAGCGCCTCCGGCGGAAGGGCTTCAATCAAAAGCATATGATTCTGGTGGGCTACAGCCGGGCAGCGGAGGAATACATTGATCGGATTAAGTCCTACCCCGAATGGGGCTATGAGCTTATGGGTATTCTGGATGATAATGTAGAATACGGAATGCGCTACCGGGGAGTACAGGTCTTTGGAAGGACGGAGGAGCTGGAGGAACTGCTGGGCCAGACCTCTCCCGACGAGATCGCCATTACCCTTGGTTTAAGCGAGTATTCCAAGCTTGAGCATATTGTGGCGGTCTGTGAAAAATCCGGCGTGCATACGAAATTTATTCCGGATTATAATAAGATTATTCCCACACGCCCGTATACAGAAGATTTGATGGGGCTTCCGGTGATCAATATCCGGCATGTGCCTTTGACGAACACCTTTAATGCAGTGGTAAAGCGGGTTATGGATATTGCAGGAGCCCTGGGAGCCATTGTGCTGTTTTCGCCTGTTATGCTGGCGACGACCATTGCGGTCAAGGCCACTTCTCCGGGACCGCTGATCTATGCCCAGGAGCGGGTGGGGCTTCACAATAAAAACTTTCGGATGTACAAGTTCCGTTCCATGGATGTCCAGTCCCCCAAAAAGGAGAAGGGAGCCTGGACGGTTCCTGATGATCCCAGAGTGACTTCGGTTGGAAAGGTGATTCGCAAAATGAGCATTGACGAGCTTCCTCAGCTCTTTAATGTACTCAAGGGTGATATGAGTCTGGTGGGGCCCAGACCAGAGCGTCCCTTTTTCGTAGAAAAGTTCAGGGAAGAGATTCCCAGATATATGATTAAACACCAGGTACGTCCGGGTATGACCGGATGGGCTCAGATCAACGGCTATCGGGGAAATACTTCTATCCGGAAGCGGATTGAATATGATTTATATTATATTGAGAACTGGACCCCTGGGTTTGATATAAAAATTTTGATTCTGACAATTTTCAAGGGCTTTGTGAACAAAAATGCCTACTAATCTTGAAAAAGAAAGGATTACCATATGGCAGCCAATACAAAAGCGAGAAATGAAAGAAGGAGACAGGAGCGTAAGCTCAGCAAAAAGCAGAGAAAGATCCGGCGCAGAAGAAAGCTGATCGGCATACTGGCCGCCGAGCTGGTACTGCTTATGGTTCTGGGTGTAGGAGTCTGGGGACTGGGAAAGCTGGATAAGTTTCAGGATTTGGACGTGGATGCGGAGAAGGTAGAGATGAATGAGGATATGGAGCAGGCCACGGAAGAAGTGCTGAAGGGTTACACCAATATTGCTCTGTTTGGAATCGATACCCGTGAGATGGGCGATCTGGGTGCCGGGAACCGAAGCGATACCATAATCATTGCCAGTATCAACAATGAGACCAAGGAAGTAAAGCTGGCTTCTATTTACCGGGATACCTACTTAAACAGGGCGGATGATACCTATGGAAAATGTAATGCCGCCTATAAAGCGGGCGGGCCTAACCAGGCTATGGCAATGCTGAATACCTGTTTTGACCTGAACATTAAGTACTTTGTCAGTGTAGATTTTCTGGCGCTGATTAAGACCATTAATCTGCTGGGCGGCGTGGATATTGATGTTAAGGACAATGAGTGGGAATGGATCAACAATTATATGTATGAGACCACCTATGTGACAGGAGAGTACGGAGCATTTGTAGAGGGGCCCGGACTGCAGACCTTAGGAGGGCTTCAGGCTACAGCTTACTGCCGGATCCGCGCGGTGGGCGATGACTATGGCCGTACGGAGCGTCAGAGGACGGTTATTGCAGAGATTGCAAGAAAGGCCAAAACGGCAAGCCTTGGAACCATCAATCAGATTATTGATGAGGTATTTCCGCTGATTGCAACGAATATACCTAAGGCGGAAATGATTAAGATGGCTGCCAGCATGATGTCTTATGAGATCGGTGAGACAGGAGGATTCCCCACACTGCGGGAAGATGTGAAGCTGGATGGGGCATTGATTGTGGCTCCGGCGGATCTGGAGGCAAATGTCAGAGAACTGCACAGATTCCTCTTTAATGAGGAGGATTATTATCCGAGTCCTACGGTACTTCGGTTTAATCAGGAGATCAGCCAGCGGACGGGTGTGCAGGCTAAGGAAGATGGGACGTAATTACAGAGAAATTAAGATGGACGGGGAAGTCAGTGGCCTCGTCCATTTTTTGAAGACTGCAAAGAGACGGACACGGGCTGCTGTGTGGAGGGACGTATGAATGTAGATGTGATTATACCGGTTTGTAATCCGGGGAAAGAATTTTCAGAGCTTCTTTACAGGCTGGAATCCCAGAGCTGTCCGGTTCATAAAATAGTGATTATGAATACACGGACCGGGGATTTTCCAGAGGAGCTTATAAAGCCATATGAGAATATAGAGGTATATCATTTGGAGCCCGGTGAATTTGATCATGGCGGTACCCGCAATGCGGGGGCAGATCATGCAGAAGGAGAGTATCTTTTGTTCATGACCCAGGATGCGGTTCCGGCAGATGAATATCTGGTTGAGCGCCTCCTGGCTGCATTTGGCCGGCCGCAGGTGAAAGCGGCCTATGCAAGGCAGCTGGCCAGGGAGGACTGCCGGGAGCTGGAACGGTATACCAGGAAGTTTAATTATCCGGGGAAAAGCCGGATACAGACAGGAAAGGATTTGGATACATTTGGGATTAAAACTTTTTTCTGCTCCAATGTCTGCGCCATGTATGAGAGGGACACGTTTTTAAAACAGGGCGGTTTTGTTAGCCATACCATTTTTAATGAAGATATGATTTATGCAGGCGGCCTGATAAAAGCCGGATGGGAGATTGCCTATGCAGCTGAAGCAAAGGTGATCCATTCTCATAATTACAGCGGAGGGAAGCAGTTCAGGCGGAATTTTGATCTGGCGGTATCCCAGGCGGATCACCCGGAGGTGTTCGCAGGTATCCGTTCGGAGGGGGAAGGAATCCGCCTGGTCAAAAAGACGGCACGGCACTGCCTGCGTATAAGGAAGCCCTGGCTGATCATTTCCCTTATATATTCCAGCGGGTGTAAATACCTGGGCTACAAGCTTGGGCAGAATTACCGCAGACTGCCCGGATGGCTGGTGCACCGATGCACCATGAACCAAAACTACTGGAATAAAAAATACTAGAACTGCGGAACTGGAATAAAAACAGCAGTATCACCGAAGCGCATAGAACGATTTACAGACATATGCAATATGGCTGGAAATGGTTCTGTTAAAAGATGTGCTGAGGGATACTGCGGAACTGGAATAGGAGGAATTTATCTATGTGTGGAATTGTAGGCTACATCGGAGAGCAGCAGGCGGCCCCCATTCTTCTGGACGGATTGTCCAGACTGGAATACCGGGGCTATGATTCGGCGGGAATTGCTGTGTACAATGGAGAGGAGATCAAGGTTGTAAAGGCCAGAGGCCGCTTAAAGGTCTTAAGCGAGATGACCCATGACGGCGCGTCTCTTCCGGGAACCATCGGAATCGGACATACCCGCTGGGCTACCCACGGGGCTCCCTCGGACACGAATGCCCATCCTCATTACAACAAAGATGAGTCCATTGTGGTGGTACACAACGGTATCATTGAGAATTATCAGAAACTGAAGAAGAAGCTTGAGGATCGGGGCTATACCTTTCTTTCGGATACGGATACAGAGGTAGTGGCCCATCTTCTGGATTATTATTATAAGGGGGATCCGCTGGAGGCTATAGGAAAACTGATGCACCGGGTGGAGGGTTCCTATGCCTTTGGTATTCTCTTTGCGGATCATCCGGGTGAAATCTATGCGGCCAGAAAGGACAGTCCCCTGATTGCGGGAACCTCGGACAGCGGAAATCTGATTGCCTCCGATGTTCCGGCGGTTCTGCGGTACACCAGGAGTGTCTATTATATCCAGAATCAGGAGATTGCCAGGCTGACGGCAGACTCCATGACTTTTTACAACATTGACGAAGAGGAGATCTCCAAAGAGCCTGTAACCATTGAGTGGGATATGAACGCGGCGGAAAAGGGCGGTTATGAGCATTTTATGCTGAAAGAGATTTATGAGCAGCCGGGAGCCGTGCGGGATACCTTCAGTCCCAGACTGAAGGATGGGAAGATTGTCATTGAGGAGCTGGGCATGACTGACGAGGAACTGCGGGAGGTGAAGAAGCTCTGCATCGTGGCCTGTGGTTCCGCTTATCATACAGGCATGACCTGTAAGTACATTTTCGAGGGGATGGCCCGGATCCCTGTGGAGGTGGATCTGGCCAGTGAATTCCGTTACCGTAATCCCATTTTGGAGGAAGGAACCCTGGTGGTTGTCATCAGCCAGTCGGGAGAGACTGCGGATTCCCTGGCGGCTCTTAGAGAGGCTCGTGCCCAGGGACGCCGGGTGCTTGCCATTGTAAACGTGGTGGGAAGTTCCATAGCACGGGAAGCGGATAATGTGATGTATACCTGGGCCGGGCCGGAGATTGCCGTGGCAACCACCAAGGCCTACAGCACTCAGCTCATTGCCCAGTACCTTCTGGCCATGAAGCTGGCCTGGGTGCGGGGAACGATCACGGAGCAGGAACTGAAAGAAATGCTGGCGGATCTGGAGCGCCTTCCCGCCCAGATAGAACTGCTTCTGGGCAGTAAGGAGCGGATACAGCGGTTTGCCAACCGGTATCTGGCGGCAAAGGAAGTGTTCTTTATCGGGCGGGGAATCGACTATGCCATATCCATGGAAGGCTCCCTGAAACTGAAGGAAACATCCTATATTCATTCCGAGGCCTGTGCGGCAGGAGAATTGAAGCACGGAACCATTTCCCTTATTGAGGAAGGGACGCTGGTGGCGGCTGTATCCACCCAGGATCATCTGTTTGCCAAAATGCTCAGCAATATTGCGGAGGTCCGCACCCGCGGGGCCTTTGTCATGGCTGTTACCAATGTGGGCAATGTGGAAATTGAGAAAAATGCTGACTATGTGATTTACATTCCCAGAACTAACCGCTATTTTACCAATTCACTGGCTATTATTCCACTGCAGCTGTTTGCCTATTATATATCTCTGGGCCGGGGCTGCGATGTGGATAAACCAAGAAATCTGGCAAAATCTGTGACTGTGGAGTGATCGAGGGTTGCGTCCGGAAAAGATTTCGGCTAGAATAGGAATAACCTGGTAAAGGAAAAACAGCTCCATACAAAAAACTAATTGGAAGCGTACATTATCATAAGGGAGAGATACCATGATCAACAAACTTATTGCAAAAATTCAGAAAACGAAAGCCCCCATTGTCATCGGACTGGATCCTATGTTGAACTATATCCCGGAGCATATTCAGAAAAAAGCATTTGCAGAGTATGGGGAGACACTGGCCGGTGCGGCGGAGGCAGTCTGGCAGTTTAACAAGGAGATCGTGGATCAGACCTGGGATCTGGTTCCGGCTGTGAAGCCTCAGATTGCCATGTACGAGCAGTTTGGCATTGAGGGCCTGAAGGCCTACCAGAAGACGGTGGATTATTGCCATGCCAAGGATTTGGTAGTCATCGGCGATATCAAACGGGGAGATATCGGTTCCACTTCTGCGGCCTATGCCGCAGCCCATCTGGGGAAAATTCAGGTGGGAAGAAAGTGCTATACTGCTTTTAACGAAGATTTTGCCACAGTAAATCCCTATCTGGGCAGTGACGGCGTGAAGCCCTTTATTGACGTGTGCCAGGAGGAGAACAAGGGAATTTTTGTTCTGGTGAAAACCTCTAATCCATCCAGCGGGGAATTTCAGGACCGTCTTATTGACGGACGGCCCCTTTATGAGTATGTGGGTGAGAAGGTGGCTCAGTGGGGAGAGGAGCATATGGGAGACACTTACAGCTATATTGGAGCCGTTGTAGGAGCGACTTATCCGGAAATGGGTAAGGTTCTCCGCAGACTGATGCCAAAGACCTTTATTCTGGTGCCTGGCTACGGTGCCCAGGGCGGACAGGGAAAGGATCTGGTGCATTTCTTCAATGAGGACGGGCTGGGCGCCATTGTCAATTCCTCACGGGGAATTATCGCTGCATATAAGCAGGAGAAATATGCTTCCTTTGGAGCAGAGCATTTCGGAGAAGCTTCCAGAGCGGCGGCAGAAGATATGGCAGCGGATATCCGTCAGGCATTGGAGCATAGATAGAGCTGTTTTTCGAGCAGGAGAACATACTAAATGGGAGAGAAGGATGAAGTATAAAGAGACAGCCGTCATCACAGAACAGAAAGAAATAGCCGCGGATATTTACAGTATGTGGCTTCAGACAGAGAACATAGCAGGAGAGGCTGTGCCTGGCCAGTTCCTTTCCCTATACAGCCGGGACAGGAGCCGTATGCTCCCGCGTCCCATCAGCATCTGCCAGATTGACCGGGAGCAGAGCCGTGTTCGTCTGGTATACCGGAGGGCAGGAGAGGGGACCAGAGAATTTTCCCGGTACGGCCAGGGAGACAGGCTGGAAGCTGTGGGGCCTCTGGGCAATGGATTTCCTCTGGATCGGGGATACGGGAAGGTACTCCTTGTGGGAGGCGGAATCGGTATTCCGCCCATGGTGGAGCTTGCAGGGCGGCTGCCGGGAGAGAAGCTGATTGTATGTGGTTATCGGAACAGCGAGCTCTTTTTAAAAGAGGAACTGGAAGAAAACGGAACACTGTACCTTGCAACAGAGGATGGAAGTGCCGGTACCAGGGGAAATGTGCTGGATGCCGTCCGGGAGAACCAGCTTACGGCGGAGGCTGTATTTGCCTGCGGTCCCACACCCATGCTTCGGGCCCTGAAGGCCTATGCGGCAGAACAGGGAATGGACTGCTGGCTTTCTCTGGAGGAGCGGATGGCCTGCGGCGTGGGGGCCTGTCTGGCCTGCGTGTGCCGTTCCACGGATGTGGATGCCCACACGCATGTGAAAAATAAGCGGATTTGCAAGGATGGTCCGGTATTTGCAGCAAAAGAGATTGAGATTTGAGGAACAGGCTGTATTTGCAGCAGTGCCATCATTTTACAGGAATGAGGATCGGTATATGGAGTGCAGAACAAGTGTAAATTTAGCAGGAGTGGAGTTAAAGAATCCCGTCATGACGGCTTCCGGTACCTTTGGATCCGGAAGTGAATACAGTGAGTTCTACGATCTGAGTCTTTTGGGAGCAGTGGTAACCAAGGGGGTTGCCAATGTTCCCTGGCCGGGAAATCCAACTCCCAGAATCGCAGAGACTGCCAGCGGGATGCTCAATGCTATTGGTCTTCAGAATCCGGGGATTGATGTGTTTATTCAGAGAGATATCCCCTTCTTACGCCGGTTTGACACAAAAATTATTGTAAATGTCTGTGGAAAAACCATTGCAGATTACTGCGAGGTGGTGGAGAAGCTTTCGGATCAGCCGGTGGATCTTCTGGAGATCAATGTATCCTGCCCCAACGTAAAGGAAGGCGGAATTGCCTTTGGGCAGAGACCGGAAGCTTTGGAGACAGTGACCAGGGAAGTGAAAAAGCATGCAAAGCAGCCGGTGATTATGAAACTCAGCCCCAATGTAACAGATATCGGAGAGATGGCCAGAGCGGCTGAGGCAGGAGGCGCCGATGTGCTTTCCCTGATCAATACTTTGACAGGGATGAAAATTGATATTCACAGAAGAGCTTTCGCCATTGCCAATCAGACAGGCGGGCTTTCCGGTCCGGCCATTAAGCCGGTGGCTGTGCGCATGGTCTATCAGGCGGCGCAGGCCGTTTCCCTGCCCATTATCGGCATGGGCGGGATCTGTAACGGGGAGGATGCCATAGAGTTTCTCCTGGCCGGTGCATCAGCAGTTTCAGTAGGAACGGCTAATTTTGCCAATCCCTATGCGGCCAGAGATACGGCAGAAGGGATCCGGGACTATATGGCCAGATATCAGATAGAGGATATCCGGGCACTCACAGGAGCCGTGGGATCTGCGTGTTGAAATGACCGGTGTGGTATGATAGAATCAAAAGAGTTATGACAAAATCCGGAGGGCAGAAAGATGGAACAATACAAGCAGGAATTTATTGAATTTATGATAGACTGTCAGGTGCTGAAATTTGGCAGTTTTGTTACAAAAAGCGGCCGGAACACGCCCTTTTTTGTAAACACAGGTTTTTACCGTACAGGCTCTCAGCTGCGCAGGCTGGGCCAGTATTATGCAAGAGCTGTCCGGGATGCCTTTGGCCTGGACTTTGATGTGCTCTTTGGGCCGGCATACAAGGGAATTCCGCTGACTGTTGCGGCATCCATGGCCTTGAGTGAGTTCTACGAAACGGATATCCGCTACTGCTCTAACCGCAAGGAAGTAAAGGACCATGGAGACAAGGGAATTCTTCTGGGAAGCCCCATTGAGGATGGGGATCGGATTGTGATTATTGAGGATGTGACTACGGCGGGAACCTCTATTGAGGAGACACTGCCCATTATCCGGGCCCAGGGACAGGTAGACCTTATGGGACTGGTGGTATCCGTAGACCGTATGGAGCGGGGACAGGGAGAGAAAAGCGCTCTTGAAGAGATTCAGGAGAATTACGGTCTGAAAACCACAGCCATTGTCACCATGGCAGAGGTAGTGGAATACCTTTACAACAGGCCATACAGAGGAAACGTTATCATTGATGATACATTAAAAGCGGCAATTGACGCATACTACGTAAAGTACGGAGTAAAAAAATAACGGGAACTGCGGAACTGGAATAAAAAACAGCAGGCTCAGACACTGCCCCCAGAAGGATTTACGGACGGAATTGAACGGCCGGAAATGCTTCTGACACCGGGGGCAGTGGAAGAGGATGCGGAACTGGAATAAAGAGGAGAAACATCCATGAATGAAAAAGCATACAAAACCATGGCAGTAATCGGCGCGGGAAATCTGGTAATTGGAATCATTCTTCTGGTTGTGGGGCTTGCAACCGGAATTTTAAGCATTGTAAACGGCGGAAGACTGCTGAAGGCCAAATCAGACCTGATATTTTAGAACAGGAAAGAGTAGATGAAGAAAGAATCCATAGGAAAGCTGCGATGGGGCGGGCGGATACTGCTGGGGCTTTATCTTGCATGTCTGATCTACTTTATGTTTTTTTCGGAGAGTTACGGGCGGACGGATGTACATCGGGAGTATCAGTACAATTTGGTGCTGTTTCGGGAAATCCGCCGCTTTATTCAATACCGCCATATACTGGGAACTACGGCGGTTCTTATCAATGTGGCAGGAAATGTGGCAGTGTTTATTCCCTTTGGCGCTGCGTTGCCTGCTTTGTTTGAGCGGATCCACAGCTTTGGACAGGTGCTGATTCTGTCCTTTGCCACCAGCCTGGCAGCGGAGACCATGCAGCTTGTGCTGAAGGTGGGCTGCTTTGATGTGGATGATCTGCTGCTGAACACCGTAGGCGGATGTCTGGGATATGTGACTTACCGAATCTTCTGCCATTATGTACAGAGACATAGAAAGTAATCCCCTGCCGGGGGGCGTGCGGGAGGCAGGAAAGAAACGAGCTGCCTGTGGGGATATAGAAACGAGGAAGGCATGGCAAAGAGAAGCTATAAGTTTACTGCAAAAAAGCATACAAAACAAGGAATGGCCTCCTCGGCGCTGGCCCTGCTGGCATTGATACTGCTGGTTCTGGGGCTTCTTTTGTCCTTCCGCATGGCGGGAAAGGCGGGGGCCGCGGCAGGTCTTGTGGGATTTGCGTCCATGGCCGCGTCTTTTGCTGGTTTTGTATTTGGCGTGCGGGGATTTCATGAGGAGGACGTCTATTACTTCTTTTCGCAGATTGGCGTTGTGCTGAATGGGATCCTGTTTATTTTGTGGGTGCTGATTTTTGTGGCAGGAATGTAAGGCAAAGGGTAAGATGGAGGCGGCAGAAATGGGAATGGACATGTGGAAGCAGGAGAATGAGGAGATCCGGGAACGGTATGATTTGTGTATGGAGCGGGTGCGGACGATGCGGACAGAGACGTCAGTGGCTGCTCCCTTTTATGATTTTTTTCAGAAAACAGCAGAATTCATTGGCCGGATTGAAAGGCTGACAGAGATAATAGAGAGAGACGGCTTCCGGGATGCATCCTTAGAAGAGCTTCAGAGGCAGAATCAGGAGCTTTATGCGGATGTGGCGGGAGAAGCCTATGAGAGAAGTTATGCCTGCCCGGATACGGCAGTGGAAAGGCTCGGACAAGAATACGGACAGATCTTAAGCTTTCTGTATACGGAAATCCGGGGAATGATCGTCTGGGCCTATGAACAGCGGCTGACAGACATTACGGTAACAGCAGAACTTTTTATTGAGATCTATAATGCCTTTGAGGAGGAAACACCGGATCCGGCGGGATTAAAAGACATCCTTTACTGGTATATCAGTGATTACTGCGATGTGTGGATTCCGGACCGGGTGCGGGAACAGCTGGATCCGCAGGTCTCTTTTGCAAGGGATATTATCTGCGGGGCAGATCTTACAGATGTCCGTTACCTCTACAGCTTTGGAGAATATATTACGGACAATGAGCTGGAAACGAGCCGTTTCCTGGCCGGACTGCCAGAGAAAGAGATTGAGGCTTTGGCCGCTGTTTTTACGGAAGGGTACCGGATAGGATTTGTGAATGCAGGCATTGATTTGAGCCGGAAGAAGACAGTGAACATCCGGTATTCCCTGGGATTTGAACGGATTGTCCGGGAAGCAGTCAGGCTCTTTGAGAAAATGGGGCTTAAGAGCATTATTTACCGGGAGGCAAGACACAGCATCAACCGCAGGCCTCAGGGAAATGCAGGTTATCAGAGCACGGCTTTTTCCAAGCAGTACGTGTATGATCACAAAGAGGATGCAGCGCTGTACCTGGACAGCAGGCTGGTGGAACGGAAGCTTTCTGTTCTGCGGGCGGCCTATGAGGAGTACAGGGAACTGGCAGCCGTTCATGCGGGACCTGCCGTGATGGAGATATTCGGAGAGCAGCCGTTTCTCCCAAAGAACAGTTCTGCGGCTTTAAAATTCAGTGAAAAACAGCGGGAGCTCAACGTCCGTTACAGCAGCAGCTCCAGCCAGATCGTGAATACGTATATTCCGGGAGATGAGCGCAGCTTTACCATTATTGCCTATCCCATTCCGGAGATTGGAGAACAGTTCCAGGAGATATTTGCGGAGATTGTGAAGATCAATACGCTGGATTATCATTTGTATGAGGAAATACAGCAGAAGCTGATTGACGCCCTGGATCAGGGAGAGTCTGTCTATATCCGGGGCGCAGGCGGCAACCGTACGGATTTGACCGTACAGCTTGCAGGGCTTTCGGATCCGGAGAAAGAGACCATTTTTGAAAACTGCGTGGCGGATGTAAATATTCCGGTGGGGGAGGTCTTTACTTCCCCCAGGCTTAAAGGGACCAACGGCATTCTTCATGTAAGCCAGGTTTATTTGAATGAGCTTAAGTATCTGGACCTGGAGCTTACATTTCAGGACGGCAGGGTAACGGCTTATTCCTGTAAGAATTTTGATTCTGATGAGGAGAACCGCAATTATATCCGCACCAACGTGCTTTTTAACCACGAGACGCTGCCTTTGGGCGAATTTGCCATCGGCACCAATACCACGGCCTATGTGGCGGCTCAGAAGTATGATATCGCTGCCAGGCTGCCGATTCTGATTGCGGAGAAGATGGGACCCCATTTTGCCCTGGGAGATACCTGCTTTTCCTGGTCAGAGGAGATCGATACCTATAATCCCGATGGAAAGCGCATGGCAGCCAAGGATAATGATTGCTCCATTCTTCGCAAGGAGGATGTGTCAAAGGCTTATTTTAACTGCCACACGGATGTGACCATTCCCTATGATGAGCTGGACTGCATCCGGGTCAACTTAAAGGGCGGGGGCACCTGTTCTGTTATTGAAAAGGGGCGGTTTGTTCTGCCGGGAACGGAGAAGCTCAACGAGCCCTTTGCGGGTAAGCGGCAAAAATCCCATTGCCGAAGGCAGTTTTAGATGGGGCTCTGCAAGTTACCGGGAACGGAGAGAACAGTAACAAAACTTTCAGATCCGGTTGACAAGGGATCCGGGAGAGGATACACTTTTAGTAGCAATAAATGGCCAGGCAGCAGCCAATAAAATACAGGGGAGGAAACTTCAAATGGCAAAAGTAGGAATTGTAATGGGCAGTGATTCAGATATGCCCGTCATGAGCAAGGCAGCAGATATTCTGGAGCAGCTGGGGGTGGATTACGAGATGACCATTATCTCCGCCCACCGGGAACCGGATGTGTTCTTTGAATATGCAAAGACAGCGGAGAGTAAGGGGTTTAAGGTAATCATAGCCGGAGCAGGTATGGCTGCCCATCTTCCGGGCATGTGCGCGGCGATCTTCCCCATGCCGGTGATCGGGATCCCCATGCATACCACGTCTCTGGGCGGAAGGGACTCTCTTTATTCCATCGTGCAGATGCCTTCAGGCATTCCGGTGGCTACAGTAGCGATCAACGGCGGAGCCAATGCGGGCCTTCTGGCAGCAAAGATTCTGGCAGTATCAGATGAAGCTCTTCTGGGACGGCTGAAGGACTATTCGGAAGAGCTGAAGAAGCAGGTAGAGAAGAAAGCCGAACGTCTGGCAGAGGTAGGATACAAAAATTATTAGAGACATGTCCGGCTGTGTATTCCAAAAGCCGGTACAGCAGGGAGGAAAACAAGGATGGATTATAAGAACGCGGGAGTAGATATAGAGGCAGGCTATCAGTCTGTGGAGCTGATGAAGAAGCATGTGATGCAGACCATGCGGCCGGAAGTGCTGACAGGAATCGGAGGCTTTTCAGGAGCCTTTTCCATGGAAGCATTTAAGACCATGGAGAAGCCTGCGCTGGTGTCCGGTACAGACGGGGTGGGAACCAAGCTGAAGCTGGCGTTTTTGATGGATAAGCATGATACGGTAGGAATTGACTGTGTGGCTATGTGTGTCAATGACATTGCCTGCGCGGGAGGAGAGCCGTTGTTCTTCCTGGATTACATTGCCTGCGGCAAGAATATTCCGGAGAAGATTGCAACTATCGTAAGCGGCGTGGCAGAGGGCTGCCGGCAGTCCGGGGCTGCGCTTATCGGCGGCGAGACAGCGGAGATGCCAGGCTTTTATCCTATTGATGAGTACGATCTGGCCGGCTTTGCCGTGGGTATTGTGGATCAGAAGAATCTGATTACCGGAGCTGGGATAAAACCGGGTGATGTACTGGTGGGCATGGCGTCTTCCGGCGTACACAGCAATGGATTTTCCCTGGTACGCAAGGTATTTACCATGAAAGAGGAGTATCTGAATACGTATTTTGAGAGTCTGGGAAGAACCCTGGGAGAAGCTCTGATTGAGCCTACCAAGATCTATGTAAAGGCTCTTAAGGCGGTGAAGGAAGCAGGCGTGGCGGTGAAGGGATGCAGCCATATTACAGGCGGCGGCTTTTACGAGAATATTCCCCGTATGCTGCCAGAAGGCGTGGAGGCCGTGGTAAGGAAGGACAGCTATAAGGTTCCCATGATCTTTAAGATGCTGGCAGAGGACGGAAGAATTGAGGAGCAGATGATGTACAATACCTTCAATATGGGCATTGGCATGGTGATGGCGGTGGATGCCTCTCAGGCAGATGCCTGTATGGAGGCTGTGCAAAAGGCCGGGGAGACGCCCTGTCTCCTGGGCGAAGTCCGCTCAGGTGAAAAGGGAGTGGTCTTATGCTGAAAGTAACAGTACTGGTATCCGGCGGCGGAACAAATCTTCAGGCTGTTCTGGATGCCATTGACAGCGGAAAAATCCAACATGCGGAAATATCCGCAGTAATCAGCAACAATCCGGGGGCTTATGCTCTTGAGCGGGCCAGAGGCCGGGGAATTCCAGCTCTGTGTATCTCTCCTAAGGATTATGCGGCACGGGAGGACTTTCATGAGGCGCTGCTTCAGGCTTTGAGAGACAGCGGGGCGGATCTGGTGGTTCTGGCCGGCTGTCTGGTGGTGATTCCTCCCAGTATTATCCGGGAGTACAGGGGCCGGATGATCAACATTCACCCTTCCCTGATTCCAGCCTTCTGCGGAACGGGCTGTTATGGCTTAAAGGTACATGAGGAGGCTTTAAAACGCGGAGTGAAAGTAACGGGGGCTACGGTCCACTACGTGGACGAGGGTACGGATACAGGGCCGATTCTTCTCCAGAAGGCTGTGGAAGTAAAAGAGGGGGATACGCCCAAGACGCTTCAGCAGCGGGTGATGGAAGAGGCAGAATGGATTCTGCTTCCCAAAGCAATTGAAATGATAGCAGAAGAAAGATGGAATGCTGTGAAGCAGGGATAAATTTTGACAGCAGCCTGAAATTAGGAGGTACAAGGGATGAAGATTTTGATTGTGGGATCCGGCGGCCGGGAGCATGCCATTGCATGGAAGACGGCTCAGAGTCCGAAAGCGGAGAAGATCTACTGTGCGCCGGGAAATGCAGGTATTGAAGAGTATGCGGAGTGTGTTCCCATAGGAGCCATGGAGTTTGAGAAACTGGCGGCTTTTGCCAGGGAAAAGGAGATTGATCTGACTGTAGTGGGCATGGACGATCCGCTGGTGGGCGGGATCGTGGATGTGTTCGAGAAAGAAGGCCTTAAGATCTTCGGGCCGCGGAAGAATGCGGCCATTCTGGAGGGATCTAAGGCATTTTCCAAAGACTTGATGAAGAAATACGGAATTCCTACGGCAGCCTATGAAAATTTTGATGATCCCAAAGCAGCCCTTGCCTATCTTAAGCATGCGGAATTTCCGATTGTTCTCAAAGCGGACGGACTGGCTCTGGGAAAAGGTGTTCTGATCTGCAAGACCCTTAAGGAAGCAGAGGAGGGCGTAAAAACCATTATGCAGGATAAACAGTTCGGTTCAGCCGGAAACCGGATGGTGATCGAGGCGTTTATGACGGGCCGGGAGGTGTCGGTTTTAAGTTTCGTGGACGGGAAGACTATCAAATGCATGACCTCGGCACAGGATCATAAGCGGGCCCTGGACGGAGATCAGGGACTCAATACAGGCGGAATGGGAACCTTTTCTCCCAGTCCCTTCTATACAGAAGAGGTGGACGCTTACTGTAAGAAGCACATTTATCAGGCGACAGTGGATGCCATGGCGGCAGAGGGCCGGGAGTTCAAAGGCGTTATTTTCTTCGGGCTGATGCTGACGGATAAGGGGCCGAGAGTGCTGGAGTACAATGCCAGATTTGGAGATCCGGAGGCCCAGGTGGTGCTTCCCAGGATGAAAAATGACATTGTGGAGGTGTTTGAGGCCTGTGTGGACGGCACTCTGGATCAGGTGGATTTAGAATTTGAGGACAATGCAGCGGTCTGCGTGGTTCTGGCCTCTGGCGGGTATCCATTGTCCTACGAAAAGGGATATCCCATTGAAGGACTTGAAAACTTTAAGGATAAAGACGGGTATTATGTCTTTCATGCCGGGACAAAGAAGGCAGAGGGAAGGTTTGTGACCAATGGCGGCCGGGTGCTGGGCGTGACTGCGGTGGGAGCGGATCTGAAGACCGCCCGTGCCAATGCTTATGAGGCAGTGAAGCTGGTGGGCTTTGAGAAGGCTTACTGCCGGAGTGATATTGGGAAGGCAATTGATGAGGCATAAGGGACGGACGGATACAGAGTAAACAGGTTCCAAAGCCCGGATGCCGGGAGGCTGACGGGAATGATTTTCAGGCTGTTGAATGACAACAGCCTTTTTTGTTGGATTAGAATAGCAGCCGCGCGGTCTGTGCGGTCAGAAAGCAGAGCAGGAGGCCCAGGGCGGTGGGCAGGAGGAAGGCGGTAAGGGTCCATTTCAGGCTTCCCGTCTCCTTGTGTATGGTCATCAGGGTAGCAGCGCAGGGCCAGTGAAAGAGGGTGAAAAGGATGGTGCAGGCGGCGGTAACCGGGGTCCAGCCCTGGGCAGTCAGGATCTCCCGCAGGGAGAGAAGACTGCCGGGTTCGGTGAGTGTGTTTTGGTTCAGGCAGGCCATCAGGATGATGGGCAGTACAATCTCATTGGCTGGCAGGCCCAAGAGAAAGGCCATGAGGATCACACCGTCCAAACCGAAAAGGGCGGCGAAGGGATGGAGGACATCGGCACAGAACGACAGCAGGCTGCCGCTTCCTGCAGGGACATTGGCCATGAGCCAGATGAGGATTCCCGCCGGGACGGCGGCAGTCAGAGCACGGCCCAGGACAAAGAGGGTCCGATCCAGGATGGAGCGGATTAGGACATGGCCGAACTGAGGCCGCCGGTAAGGCGGCAGTTCCAGAGTAAAGGAAGAAGGCATGCCCTTGAGCACGGTACGTGACAGGAGCCAGGAGGCCCCAAAGGTTCCGGCAACGCCCAGAAGAATCACCAGGGTAAGAAGCAGAGCTGAAAGGATGTCAGAGGCAGGCCTGGCTTTGGTTCCTGCAAAGAACATGGCAATCAGAGCGAGTATCATGGGAAAACGCCCGTTGCAGGGGACAAAGCTGTTGGTGAGAATGGCGATGAGGCGCTCTCTGGGAGAGTCGATGATACGGCAGCCAGTGACACCGGCGGCATTGCAGCCAAAGCCCATACACATGGTAAGGGCCTGTTTCCCGCAGGAGCGGCATCGCTGGAAGGCGTGATCCAGATTGTAGGCAATACGGGGCAGAAAGCCTGCATCCTCCAGCAGGGTAAAGAGAGGGAAAAAGATGGCCATAGGCGGAAGCATGACAGAAACCACCCAGGCGGTTACCCGGTAGGCGCCAGAGACGAGAAGGCCCTGTAGCCAGTCAGGAGCCTTTAGCCACAAAAAGAGCTCCGTCAATTTCTGCTCCAGGGAAAAGAGCAGGCCTGAGAGCAGCCGGGAGGGGAAGTTGGCGCCGGTAAGCGTCAGCCAGAAAATGAAGGCCAGGAAGAGCAGCATCAGGGGACAGCTGGTCCGCTTGTCCGTGAGAAGCGCGTCCAGCCGCTGCTCCAGCCGGCGTTTTGGCAGCTCATCCTCCTGCACTGCTTTTCGGCAGACGGTATCAGCTTGATGGAACAAAGAGGTGACAATGAGATCCGTCAGTTCCTGGCTTTTTATTCCATCAGCGCTTAAAATCTGCTCCGCTTCTGTCAGTGCCTGCCGGATAACCGGATCAAAGTACAGGCTATCCATAATTCCTGCCGGAAGCGGAATCTGAGGATTGAGCCGATACTCTAAAAGACGCAGAGAGAGCCAGCGTACAGGCAGTTTTCCGCCGGATTTTTCCCGGATGGGCGGAGCAAGGATGGTGAGCGCTGCTTCCAGGATGGGCGGATAAGGGATGGGAAAAGGCATCGGTGCCGGGCTGTCAGTCAGGGAATCCAGGGCGTCTAAGAGAAGGGAAAGACTGTGTCTGTTCCGGGCAGTGGTACCGATGACAGGAACGCCGAGGGCTTTTGACAGGGCAGTCAAATCAATCCGGATATGATGCTTGTCAGCTTCATCCATCAGATTGACACAGATCAGGACCCGTGGGATAAGTTCGGTAACCTGGAGGACCAGATTGAGGTTCCGCTGCAGGCAGGAGGCATCGCATACAACCACGGCAGCATCCACTCCGTCGGAACAGAGCAGATCGCGGGCGGCAGTTTCTTCAGGAGAGCGGGGGATAAGCGAATAAGTGCCGGGAAGATCGGCAAGTATGTAAGTATGGCGTCTGCTTTGACAGATGCCCAGGGCATTTTCCACGGTTTTGCCCGGCCAGTTTCCGGTATGCTGCTTCAAGCCGGTGAGTCCGTTGAAGAGTGTGCTTTTTCCTACATTAGGATTTCCGGCGAATGCAATAAGCTTTTGACTTGATACCGGTTTGTCAATCTGAATCTGCTTTCCCTCAAAAGAGCGGATGGCAATCACTGCCCCCCGGATTCGGAAAGCAGCAGGATCCCCGGAAGGGCTTCTGCCCACACACTGCACAAGGGTCTGCTCCACCAGCCCCAAATCCAGAAGGCGCCGGCGGGTGCTTCCGGTGGAGGCAAGAGTCAGTATCCGGGCGGTCTGCCCTGGCTTTAAATCATTCAGGCAGTAGTATTTCGGCATAGCTTATCTCCTCATAGAATTGTTGATAGAATTATTATATTCAAATGGGGAAAAATGTGTTATCAGAGGATTGATATATGATTTGACAAGGGATTTGTTTGCGCTTATAATACGTAATATAATGCGTAAGAAATAGTAAGGAATAACTATTTACAGCCCAAAAGATACCTATTATGGAGGATAAAGAACATGAAGAAACTGCCCAGAGAGCAGAGGAGCCGCAGATTCTGTCGGGCGGCAGCAATATGCGCAGCTGGTATGATGCTGATTCTGTATGGAATGACCGGATTGGCCGCCCAGAAGGGAACCAATCATGTGGATAATGTGAATGTGCGGACAGAGGCCAGTGCGGAATCGGAACGTGTCTGTAAGATTCCCATGAATACAGAGCTTACGATCGTAGATCAGACAACAGGCAGTGACGGGAATGTGTGGTACAGCATTACCTTCACCCATGAAGGTCAGGAGAAGTCCGGCTGGATTCGCTCTGATATGGTGACGGTGACTGAGACGCAGGAACAGCCGGAAGAGGAAGGAAGCGTTCCGGAGGAAGGCGGCGCGGCGGCACCTGCAGGCGGATATTCAATCCAGGAGCCGGTAGAAGAATTTCCAGCCTCCAATGCATTGTCTCAGACAGGGCTTCAGGCAGGAGAAACAAACGTTACGGCATGGGTTGTGGATGCAGGACTTACCGGCGGCCGGGAGCTGTATCTGGTCTGGGCCGCTGACAGCAGCGGAAGCCAGGGATGGTTTTACTACGATCCCCAGGAGGGAACCTTTCAAAGAGAAATGGGACAGTTTTCCGGCGGAGGCGCAGGTGAGTCCGGAGGAATGATTGAGTCCCTTCAGTCGGAGCTGGCAGACCGGAAGGATGAATACGAAGCGGGATTAAGCCAGAGGCTTTATATTATCATCGGTCTGGGTGTTCTCAGCGGGATTCTTCTGATAATCGTGATTATTCTGGCTGTGAAGCTTCGGAATTCCGAATATGAATATTATGACGAAGATGAGGATGAAGAAGACGAAGATGAGGATGATGACTACGACGACTATGACGATGAAGATACACCCAGAAAGAAACGGGGCGGCCTGTTCCGCAGACGGGTGAAGGAAGAAGAAGAGGAGGAAGAAGAGGCGGAGGCCAGTGATTTCGACGATCTTCTGGTAGCTGTCAGGAAGAAATGGGCAGAAGAGGAGGAGCGGGAAAGAAGCGGCTCCATCCATCAGAAGGAAGAAGAGGAATTCCAGGAAGAGGAGATGGAGGAAGGCATGTTTTCCACCAAAAAGCTTCCTGAGATTGATATGAGCGCAGTTTTAGAGGTGGAAGAAGCTGCCAAGGAGAAGCATAAGAAAAAATCTCAAAGCAGTGCAGCCCGGCTGGAGGCTGAGGAAGACGACATAGACGATATGGATATTGAGATCCTGGATATTGAGGATTTGGATATTTAGAAATGGTTACGAAAGCAGCTTGTGCAGTATAACAGCGGATTCTACACAAAAAGAAATCGGGCGGGGTGGATACCTCGCCCGTTGTAACAGGAGGTTTTTGATGTTTGGAACATATACAGAAAAGGCAGAAAAAGCATTGAAAGCAGCGGAGAAAATTTCCAGGGAGCTGAAGCAGAATTATGTGGGAACCGAGCATATTCTTCTTGGACTTCTGCGGGAAGAGAGCTGTGCCGCATCCCAGCTTTTGAAAGAGCGCAAAGCAGAGGAGGAAACGATTCTAAAGCTGATTCGGGAATTGATTTCCCCAGAGCATTCTGTCCGCATGAAAGAACGCCCCGGATTCACCCCCAGAGCCAAAAGAGTTCTGAAAGAAGCAGAGCAGGAGGCAGAGCGGTTCAAGGAGGAGAAGACAGGAACGGAACATATTCTGATTGCTATGCTCAAAGACGGAGAGTGCGCCGGAAGCAGACTGCTCAACACGATGGAGATCAATATAAAAGGACTGTACACAGCTCTTTTGGATTCTATGGGAAAAACCGGCCGGGAATACCGGGAGGAGGCGGCCCGCAGCGGGAAGAATCAGGGAAAGGGAACGCAGGTCCTGGAGCAGTACAGCCGGGATCTGACAGAACTGGCCCGCGAGAAAAAACTGGATCCCTGTGTGGGAAGAGAGAATGAAATCCGTCGTCTGATTCAGACACTGAGCAGGAAGACCAAGAATAACCCCTGTCTCATTGGAGAACCGGGTGTCGGCAAGACAGCCATTGTGGAAGGACTGGCTCAATGGATTGTCGATGGAGCAGTACCAGATTCGGTGAAGGGATGCCGGCTTTTGAATCTGGATCTGTCCGGCATGGTGGCTGGCTCAAAATACCGGGGAGAATTTGAGGAGCGGATCAAGAAGGTGATGGAGGAGGTGCGTCAGGCGGGAAATGTTCTCCTGTTTGTGGATGAGCTTCACACCATGATTGGGGCAGGCGGTGCAGAGGGGGCCATGGATGCTTCCAATATTCTGAAACCGGCTTTGTCCAGAGGAGAGCTGCAGCTGATCGGCGCCACTACCCTGGAGGAGTATCGGAAATACATTGAAAAGGATGCGGCGCTGGAGCGGCGGTTCCAGCCTGTCACAGTGGAGGAGCCCAGCGAAGAAGAGACCATTTCTATTTTAAAGGGAATCCGCAAATGCTATGAAGAGCATCATCAAGTGACCATTACGGATGAAGCCCTGAAAGCGGCAGCGGCGCTGTCCAGACGCTATATCAATGACCGCTTTCTGCCGGATAAGGCAATTGATTTAATGGATGAGGCGGCGGCCAGGGTGCGTCTTGGCAGTTACCGGAAAATGGATGCCATGGCAGAGCTGGAAGAGCGCAGTTCGAAGCTTCTGGAAGGTGTGGAGCAGGCATTGAGGGATCAGGATTTTGAGCAGGCGGCCAGACTGCAGAAGGAGCGGACAGAGGTATTTGTACTTTGGGATAAGGCCCGCAGAAAAGCAAGACGCGGTACCGGGAAGAAAGCCCTGTCAGTAGGGGAAAATGAGATCGCCCAGATTGTCTCTGACTGGACGAAAATTCCGGTAAGCAAGCTGGCAGAATCGGAAACCCAGCGCCTTAAGAAGCTGGAATCCATTCTGCACAAACGGGTGATTGCCCAAGAGGAGGCAGTAGCAGCAGTTTCCAGGGCAGTACGGCGGGGACGGGTGGGCCTGCAGGATCCAGGCCGCCCCATCGGTTCTTTTCTCTTTCTGGGTCCAACCGGCGTGGGAAAGACAGAGCTTTCCAAGGCTTTGGCTGAGGTGCTGTTTGGCCGGGAAGAGGCGATGATCCGGGTAGACATGTCGGAATACATGGAGAAGCACAGTGTATCCAAGCTCATTGGAGCGCCTCCGGGATATGTGGGGCACGATGACGGAGGCCAGCTCTCCGAGAAGGTACGGCGGAATCCCTATACTGTGATTTTGTTTGACGAGATTGAAAAGGCGCATCCGGATGTATTCAATATTCTGCTGCAGGTGCTGGATGATGGGCGCATTACCGATTCCCAGGGCAGGACCGTGGATTTCAAAAATACGGTGATTATTATGACATCCAACGCGGGAGCCGGAGCAATCGTGTCTCCCAAGCGGCTGGGGTTTGCTTCTGAGGAGAATGAGAAGCAGAATTATGAGGCTATGAAGAGAAGTGTCATGGAAGAAGTAAAGCGGATGTTTAAGCCGGAATTCCTGAACCGGATTGATGAGATCATTGTATTCCATGCTCTGAATAAGGAGCAGATGAAGAAGATTGCGGCCATTCTCTTCCAGGATTTATCCAGGCGCTGTGAACAGCAGCTGGGAATTCAGCTGAAGGTTCATGGCAGTGTCAGGACTCACATTGTGGAGACTGCCTATGATGTGAAATATGGCGCCCGGCCGCTGAAGCGGGCCATCCAGACTCAGATCGAGGATGCCCTGGCGGATCAGATTCTGGCCGGAAAAGTAAAACAGAACCAGCCTTTGACAGTCACCATGCAGAATAGAAAGATAAAGTTTTTATAAATTGCTGGAAAAGAAGAACAGGATCGTTTATAATCAGAATTAAGCAGCAAGCCAGCAGTTCATACAGACAGAATGACTGCGAAGCAAAGTATAAATGTTCACATGGGGAGGACAAAAGAAATGGCAGCAGTAAAGGAATTAATACGTGTGGAAGCAGATGGAAGTATCAGCTTTGGCGATTATGAGCTGGCGTCCAAGACGAAGCTGAAGGATTTCAACCATCAGGGAGATTTGTATAAAGTAAAGACCTTTAAGGAGATTACCAAGCTGGAGCGCAACGATCTGTTTGTCTATGAGTCAGTGCCGGGAACAGCAGTGGAGAGCTTCCAGGTATCCCAGGAGGGAGTGGAGTTTGAGGTGAGCGGCCCGGAGGATGCTCAGATTACCCTTGGCATGGAGGAGGACTGTGAGTATCTGGTTCTGGTGGACGGCCATGAATCCGGCAGGATTCGTACAGGCCGCGGCGGCAAGCTGGTGCTGAGCGTGGAGCTTGCCGGAAGAGAGAAGGCAGGCGTGAAAGTTACCAGAGCGTAGGATAAAAGAATGGCAAAAGGAAAGACTACCGTTTTTTTCTGTCAGAGCTGCGGATATGAGTCAGCCAAGTGGATGGGGCAGTGTCCGGGATGCAGACAGTGGAATACGTTTGTAGAGGAAACGGTTGAAAAAACAAGTATTCGAAAGATAACAAAGGAGAAGGCAGCCGCTGGTCCGGTCTGCCTTTCTTCTATTGACATGGCAGAGGAAGCGCGCATAAGTACCCATATGGGAGAGCTTGACCGGGTCCTGGGCGGGGGAATTGTACCCGGTTCCCTGGTTCTGGTAGGGGGCGATCCGGGAATCGGCAAATCCACACTGCTGCTTCAGGTCTGCCGGGAGCTTTCGGAAGACGGCCGGAACGTATTGTATATTTCCGGGGAGGAATCTTTGAAGCAGATTAAACTGCGGGCAGCCCGGATTGGCAGCTTCTCAGACAGCCTGCGCCTGCTCTGCGAGACCAATCTGGAACTGATCCGGGAACTGATCCGCAAGGAGAAGCCGCAGACAGTAATCATTGATTCCATTCAGACCATGTACCATGAAGAGATCAGTTCGGCTCCGGGCAGCGTGTCACAGGTCCGGGAGGCTACATCGGTTCTGATGCAGCTGGCAAAGGGCCTGGGAATTACCATATTTATTGTGGGCCATGTGACCAAAGAGGGAACCGTGGCAGGACCGAGAGTGCTGGAGCATATGGTGGATACGGTGCTTTATTTTGAAGGAGACCGCCATGCGTCCTACCGGATTCTCAGAGGGGTCAAGAACCGGTTTGGATCCACCAATGAAATTGGTGTTTTTGAGATGCGGGAAAATGGTCTGATGGAAGTGGAGAATCCATCGGAATATATGCTGGAAGGGAGGCCGAAAGAGGCTTCCGGATCGGTAACTGCCTGTTCTATGGAGGGAACCCGCCCCATCCTGCTGGAAATTCAGGCTCTGGTGTGCCACAGTACTTTGGCCATGCCCAGGCGGACTGCGGCGGGCATGGATTACAACCGGGTGAATCTGCTGCTGGCCGTGCTGGAGAAGCGTCTGAATCTGCATCTTTCCAACAGTGATGTATATGTGAACATTGCGGGGGGACTCCGCATCAGTGAGCCTGCGGTGGATCTGGGTGTGGTTTTGGCGGTGATTTCCAGTTACCGTGATAAGCCCATCGATGAAAAGGTACTGGCCTTTGGCGAGGTGGGCTTGAGCGGGGAGGTCCGCTCCGTAAGCCAGGCCGGCCAGCGGGTGCAGGAAGCAAAGAAGCTGGGCTTTACTACCATAATTCTGCCCCAAGTGTGCCGGGAGCAGATAGGAGCCGTGGAAGGCGTGCAGCTTTTGGGCGTGCGGACCGTGGCGGATGCCATGGGACTGGTATCTGGCAGGCAGAAAGAAAATTGATTTTGGGATTGACAGAAGAGAAACTTTTGTGGTATAAATAATAAGTACGTTTGAGTTAGGGGATTGGTCAAATGGCATGACAGGGGTCTCCAAAACCCTTAGTGGGAGTTCGATTCTCTCATCCCCTGTAGAAATTATTACCGGAATCCGCAGGACCGTGGATTCCGGTATTTTTTATGGTTGTAATACACTTCTGTGTGGTATATACTATATAGGCACGAAGATCCCGTGCAGAAATCTTACAAAACAAAGGATGGAGAGAAATTATGGCATTACTGAAACAGTGGCGTGATATGGCATATGACCAGGAAGCAAATAAGGGAGATATTCAGAGATTCTGGACCAAATATTTTGAGATAGAGAAGGGCATTTATGAGCAGCTTCTGGCGGCACCTGATACGGAGGTGAAGGGTACCGTGAAGGAGCTGGCAGAGAAGTACGGACAGGATATCATGACGATGACAGGTTTTCTGGACGGCATCAACGACAGCCTGGTGGAGCCCAATCCCATTGATGACATGGAAGAGGACACGCCTGTATCCCTGAAGTTTGACAAGGAAAAACTCTACAAAAACATGGTAGCCGCAAAGGCGGACTGGCTCTATGAGCTTCCCCAGTGGGAGGATATCTTTCCGGAGGAGAGAAGAAAAGAGCTTTATATGGAGCAGAAGCGGTCCGGAACGGTGGTAAAGGGCCAGAAGATAGGAAGAAACGATCCCTGTCCCTGCGGAAGCGGAAAGAAATATAAGAAATGCTGCGGAAGATAGAGCGGATGGGAATGGTATTCCTGATCTGTGGTCTTCTGTGTCTGCTTTACTATGTGGGAATCATTCTGTATGCAGGCCTGCGGGCTTCTTTTGCCTGGTTCTGGCTGCTGGCAGGAGCCGCCTTCTTTCTGGCGGGAGCCGTCTGCCGGGTTCCGGCGCTGCAGACGGCCTTTGGACGGATGCCGGCGGCTGTGAAGACTGCAGGGGGAATCCTGCTGGCACTGGGGCTGGCAGTTTTTCTGTTTCTGGAGGGCTGTATTATCAGCACAATGACAGAAGACCTTAAGGAGCCGGTGGAATATCTGATTGTGCTGGGCGCACAGGTAAAGGGAACCAGAGTGAGTAAAGCTCTGTCCCAGCGCCTTGCAAAAGCAGAAATCTATCTTAAGGAGCATGAAAATACGCTTGTGATTGTGTCCGGCGGGCAGGGGCAGGGAGAAGATATCCCGGAGGCGGAGGCTATGAAGACCTGGCTTACAGATCGGGGGATTGAAGCGGAACGGATTCTTATGGAAGACCGCTCTGTGAATACCAGCCAGAATGTCCGTTTCAGCCGGGAGCTGATGGAAGATCCTGCTGCGGCTGTAGGAATTGTTTCCAATGATTTTCATGTGTTCCGGGCAGTGCATATCGCAAAAGCCCAGGGACTGAACGCTGTCCCGATACCAGCGCCCTCGTCTCCTGGCATGTATCCTCATTATATGCTGCGGGAGGCTTTCGCCATAGTAAAAGATCTGGCAGCAGGAAATATGGTGTTTTAAAAAGTCCAGGGCATTGGCTGTGCCGGGGAACAAAAAGGAGAAAGACAGATGTTATTCATTGAATATCCCAAATGCAGTACCTGCCAAAAGGCAAAAAAATGGCTGGAATCCAATCACATAGAATTTGAGGACCGCCATATTGTGGAGCAGAATCCCACAGAGGAAGAATTAACGGTCTGGATTGAAAAAAGCGGGCTTCCCATTAAACGTTTTTTCAATACCAGTGGAATGAAATACCGGGATCTTGGATTGAAGGATAAGCTGGAGACTATGAGCAGTGAGGAGCAGATCCGCCTGCTGGCCACGGACGGGATGCTGGTGAAGCGCCCCCTTTTAATTGGGGATAAGATTCTCACAGGTTTTCGGGAAAAGGAGTGGAGCGAAGCGCTTGCTCCAGGCCAATCAGCACAGTGAGCGGCGTGGGTGTGGAACGCACCCCCTGAATGTGCTTTTAAAAAGAATACTGTAAGTCAAGGAACTGATGTTCTAAATTACCGCCTTCGGTTTTATGCAGATTATATAAATCTATAAAAGAAAGCCTGCCAATATTGACAAAAATGACCATTAATGGCACAATAGAAGGAGAAAAAGTAGATTCTGCAGGAGGTATGGATATGGACGGGTATACAATGATTCGGGAAATTCTAGAGAAGAGTACCTATACGGTAGCCATGTGCGGTACAGACATGATGAAAGAGTCAGGAATGCAGAGTATGCGGGCGCCTGAGATCTCTTATAAGGTGGAGCGGGAGTACGGCTATTCACCGGAAGAGATTTTTTCATCTGTATTCTACAGCAATCGTACGGAGACATTTTTCAAGTATTATAAGAAGGAAATGCTGGAACCTGCCCTGGAACCCAGCGACGGTTTTTTTGCTCTTGCGGAACTGGAAAGCCGCGGACTGCTTCAGTACGCGGTTACAAACAATGTCTATGATCTTCCGGAGCGGGCAGGCTGTAAGAAGGTATTGAATCTGCATGGAACTATTTTTGACAACGAGTGTCCCCGCTGTGGGAAGGAATATCCCATGGAGTATATCCGGGATGCCAAAAAGATTCCTCTCTGTGAGAAGTGTCAGATTCCGGTGCGGCCGAAGGTTATGCTTTTTGGGGAGCAGGTGGACAACCAGCTGATGACACAGGCAGTTAATGAGATATCCAAGGCAGATGTACTGCTGCTTCTGGGAACCAATTTTAATTCTGGCCTGTGTGATCCTTATGTGAAGTATTTTGAAGGCAGTAAAATGATTCTGATTAACGGGCAGGAGCATTTTATGGACAAGAAGGCCCATGTGGTGCTTCATGAGGAAGTGAAGACGGCGCTGCCAAAGATTGTCTGGCCCAATGGGCGGGACGCATAAAACAGAATCTACAGGAGCTGTCACAGAATAAGGAAGCAGGATTTCTTTTATGGAAAGGATCTTTAAGACTTATTCTGTGGCAGCTCCTTTCATACACATAAAACCGCGGGGAGACAGACGGCAAAAGGGATGTACGAAAACCGGCGGACAGAAAAGGAGAAAGAGATTTTATGAAATTACTGGAAGAACGGATTTTACAGGAAGGAATTGTACTTGGACAGGATATCCTGAAGGTAGACGGATTTATTAATCATCAGGTAGATGTGGAGCTGATGGAGGAACTTGGACGCGATATGGCCGGACATTTTCAGGGACAGGGTGTCACAAAGGTATTTACCATAGAATCTTCCGGAATCGCGCCTGCACTGTTCACAGCCAGGTACCTGAGTGTCCCCATGGTGATTCTGAAAAAACGGGTATCCAAAAATCTTCAGACCGAAGTGTGGCAGACCGAGGTGGCTTCCTATACCAAGGATGTCTCCTATGAGCTGACCCTTGCCAAGAACTATATTTCGGATACAGATCATATTCTGATCGTGGATGATTTTCTGGCCAACGGCGAGGCGGCCACAGGAGCTGTGCGTCTGATCCGGAAAGCCCATGCCACGATAGCAGGCGTAGGGGTCCTCATTGAAAAGGCCTTCCAGCCAGGACGGGAGAAGCTGGAGAGCCAGGGTGTAGCCGTATATGCCCAGGCAAGGATTCGGGCCTTTGAGGATGGCCGGGTTCTTTTTTAAGGGATCATGCTGGTTGAATCCAGAAAGGAAAGAACGTTCAGATTTGAAGAAAGAAGGAAAACAAATTATATGAAAATTGCTTCATGGGGATTGGAAAAGCGTGATTTGCCGCGTCTCCTGACTGCATTGGCAGGAATGTTGGTCTTTTCCATAGGAATCAATATCTTTGTAGTGCCGGCAGAGCTGTACAATGGAGGCGTGCTGGGAATCAGCCAGATTATCCGTACCCTTCTGATCCGCTATGCCCATCTGAATCTGGGCAGCGTAGACATTGCGGGTCTGATTAATCTGCTGCTGAATATCCCGCTGTTCTTTCTGGCCTACCGCTCGATCAGCAGAGGATTCTTTGTGCGGACCCTGATCTGTGTCATAAGCCAGACCTTTTTTATGACTGTGATTCCCATACCGGCCGTCCCCTTGGTGGAAGACACTCTGACGGCCAGCCTGATTGGAGGCATCATCACAGGAGCCGGGATCGGCATCGCCCTTCAGAGCGGCGGCTCCAGCGGCGGAATGGACATTCTGGGAGTATTTTATACAAAGCGTTACCAGGACTTCAGCGTAGGCCGTCTGTCCCTTACGGTAAATCTGGTGATCTATCTGGCCTGTGCCCTGCTCTTTGACATCACCGTGGTGATATACTGCGTCATCTATACAGCAGTAGCCACGCTGATCATGGACCGGACCCACAGCCAGAACATCAGTACCGAGGTCTTCGTCTTCACCAAAGAAAACCCCGAACAGATCATGAACTATATTCTCAAAGACCTGGTCCGGGGAGCCACCTACTGGGAAGCCAAAGGCGGCTACACCGAGAAAACCACCAACATTGTCTTTACCGTAATCTCCAAACACGAGCTCTCTGCCCTGAAACGGAAGCTGAGGACCCTGGATCCCCAGGCCTTCGTGGTGAGCAAAGAACATGTAGGAATCGAAGGAAAATTCATGAAGCACCTGTAAGCACAGCCCTTATCAACTGAAGGCAGGGACGCTGTAAATAAGCCGGACACTGGATATCGGAAAACGGTCCGGCTTATTTGCAGTATCCCTGCCATTTCATAACAAAGACGCGTTCAGGAAAGGTAAATTTTGCAGCAAACTAGTACTGCTGCGTTTTGAACGGAGCGAGAGCGGGATCGAATGGGATGGGAAACCCTGGCGGGCGTCCGCATAGAAAGAAATTTAAAAAAATATAAAATTTTGAAGATACACCCCCTTCCTTTTCGTTATAATAGTGAACAGATAATTACCTGTTGGAAACCAAGAGGGGAGGCGGATGCGATAAATCGGGAAGAACAACTGGAAATGCTGATCGATCGATATCAAAACCTGATATTTTCCATCTGCTACAAAATAACCGCGGACTACTTTGCAGCAGAAGATCTGGCACAGGAAACATTCCTGTCCGCATACGAAAAATACATCTCCTTTGACGGCAGAAACGAAAAATCATGGATTTGCAGAATTGCCACCAACAAGGCGCTGGATTATCTGAAGCATTCCGGGAGAAAAAGCGTTCCCACAGAAGACCTGTATTTCACCTATCAGGAAGACCCGGGGCAGACGCCGGAGGAAGCATGTCTGGAGGACGAAGTCAGGCAGGAGCTGTATGAAAACTGTAAGGCATTAAAACCCCCTTACGACGAAATCGCGCTGGACTACTACTATTACGAAATGGACGTAGGTGAGATTGCCGGGAAACGGGATCGGAACGTAAAGACCGTTCAGACGCAGATTTACCGGGCAAGGGGAATGCTCCGGAAACACTACGAAAAAAAGGAGGGGAAATGTTCATGAGAGCAGAACAAGGGAAAAGAGAAGAACTGAATGCCTATACCGAACAGCTGATCCGCGAAGTAGAAGCAGAAGGCCTGCTCCGTGCTCCGGTTCATATGAAACAGGAGATACTGGAACGTTCCAGGCGCATGGACTATCAGCTGTCTGTCACAACCCGTCAGGTATCCCGTCAGATGCAGCTCCTCTTCTACAGCCTGAAGGTAGGCGCGGCCGTAGTGACAGCCCTTTTCCTGCTGATGCTGGTGCCCAAAGAGCTGCCAAAGGCAGAGCCAATGAGCCCCAAGGAGGCGGGAAGACAGCAGGAGGAGACTCTGAACCGCAGATTGAACAATGGGATGCGGGAAATCAATCAGATGCTGAATGATGTGTTAGGATTTGAAGATCGAGATAAAATGGAGGATTAAAATATGACAAAGAAAAAAAGCGGTTTCATGACCTTTCTCTTTTCCCTGATTCCGGGGGCGGGAGAAATGTATCTGGGATTTATGAGAATGGGTGTCAGCCTGATGGGAATGTTCTGGGGAATTGTTGCCCTGTCCATTTTCTTTAATACCGGGTTTCTGATGCTGATCGATGTTATTATCTGGTTTTACAGCTTCTTTCACGCCCACAATCTGCAGGCCATGGATGATGAGGAATTCTATGCACTGGAGGATCATTATCTGATTCCGGTGGATCTGGATCAGCAGTTCTGGAATAAAACCAACATTACCAAATACCGCAGGATTCTGGCCTGGGTTCTGATCTTGTTCGGCGCGGCAGTTCTCTGGAATGGTTTCTTAGATCTGCTTTACTGGATTCTTCCGGAGCAGAGCTGGAATTACGTGAGAAGCATCAGTAACTATATCCCCCAGCTGGTACTGGGCGTAGGGATCATTGCTGTGGGACTTCTGCTCATCCGCGGGAAAAAGCAGGAGCTCTTTGAGGAAGGAAACGGAGGGGAAGCATATGCAGGAGAAACAGACCATTCGCATTCATAGAGTAGGAACTGTAACCTTCGGAATCGTTCTGGTAGTTTTGGGTGTTCTGTGCCTGCTGCGGCTGATATTCCCGGTGCTGAATTACGAACTGATTTTCCGCCTGTGGCCCATGGTATTTATCTGTCTGGGAATTGAGGTACTTGTGGGAAGCCGCAGGCCCAAGGACCGGATGATTTACGACGGAGCGGCCATTTTCCTGCTGATTCTTCTGGTGCTCTTTGCCATGAGTATGGCAGGAATGGACTGGATATTTGCGCATTATCAGGAATGTCCCGGCCACAACATACTCTGGTGACAGAGGACAGGAAAAATGCATAGGATAAAGAAAAGGAAGAGGAGCCTTTTCTCCTCATGTACCGGCTGGTTCATATCCTGTGCATATTCCGGAATATGTTCTTATAAGGAAAAAGCCTGCGGCCCATAAAATGGGGCGTGGGCTTTTTGCGCATGACGCGGGGGAACATGAAAATCATTGTCAAACCGCCCATTTCATGCTATAATTGTTTCCATTGACGAACAGGGCCTCAGACCCTGCCATTTACTATGGGAAAAAGGAGCATAAAAGGATGAAAAAACTGGAAGAATATGTAAGGAGTATCCCGGATTTTCCGGAAGAAGGAATCATTTTCCGTGATGTGACTTCCGTGCTGCAGGATGCAGAGGGACTGAAGCTGGCCATTGACTCTATGCAGGAACTGCTGAAGGATGTAGATTTTGATGTGGTAGTGGGTGCTGAGTCCAGAGGTTTTGTATTTGGAACCCCCATTGCTTATAATCTTCATAAGCCTTTTGTGCTGGTACGCAAGAAAGGAAAGCTGCCCTGCGAGACGGTTTCCAAAGAGTATGATTTGGAGTATGGCAGTGCGGTGATCGAAATGCATAAGGATTCCATCAAACCGGGACAGAAGGTGGTTCTGGTGGATGATCTCATTGCCACCGGCGGCACTACGCAGGCGGCTGCAGAGCTGGTAGAGTCTCTGGGCGGCCAGGTTGTTAAGATTATTTTCCTCATGGAGCTTGCAGGACTGAAAGGGCGGGATCGTCTGGCCGGATATGATGTGGCTTCTGTGATCCGGTATGAAGGAAATTAGCGGAAAACCGTTATACAGAATAGAAACAGGTGATTGACAGATGGCAGAAATGAAGATTGGTGTAAAAGACCGGGACGGGGCCCTGGCAAAAGCGGATGAAAATGTAAAGACCATGCAGGACTTTACGGATCCGGCGGAGCTGTATCAGGAGCTGATTAAGAGTGTACGTAAATACCACCCTTCCACGGATATTACCATGATCGAAAAAGCATATCGGATTGCTTCGGAGGCCCATCAGGGGCAGCTGCGCAAGTCGGGTGAACCTTATATCATTCACCCTCTTTGTGTTGCCATCATTCTGGCGGATCTGGAACTGGATAAGGAGACCATTGTGTCGGGACTCCTTCATGACGCGGTGGAGGACACGGTGATGACCACCGAGGAGATTGCCAGAGAATTCAGCGAAGAGGTAGCCCTTCTGGTGGACGGCGTGACCAAGCTGGGACAGCTGTCCTATTCCAAGGATAAGATTGAGATTCAGGCTGAGAATCTGCGGAAAATGTTTCTGGCTATGGCAAAGGACATCCGCGTGATCCTGATTAAGCTGGCAGACCGGCTTCACAATATGCGGACGCTTCAGTATATGAAGCCGGAGAAGCAGAAGGAAAAGGCCAGGGAGACCATGGATATTTACGCTCCCATCGCCCAGCGGCTTGGTATTTCCAAGGTGAAGAACGAGCTGGATGATCTGTCACTTAAGTATCTGGAGCCGGAGGTTTACTATGAACTGAAGGAGCAGATCTCAGATAAGAAGAGTGCCAGAGAGGCATTCGTGCAGGAAATCGTAAGCCAGGTCAAGCACCATATGGAAAATGCAGGCATCGACGCCCACGTAGACGGGCGGGTCAAGCATTTCTTCAGCATATATAAGAAAATGGTGAACCAGAACAAGACGCTGGATCAGATTTATGACTTGTTTGCCGTACGGATTATTGTGGATACGGTGAAGGACTGCTATGCGGCTCTGGGTGTGATTCATGAGATGTATACTCCCATTCCGGGACGGTTCAAGGACTATGTGGCCATGCCAAAGCCCAATATGTATCAGTCCCTGCACACGACGCTTATGGGGCCCAACGGCCAGCCCTTTGAGATTCAGATTCGTACCTTCGAGATGCACAAGACAGCGGAGTACGGAATCGCAGCCCACTGGAAGTACAAAGAGAGCAGTGACGGCAAGAAAACCGTAGATCAGCAGGAAGCAGAGAAGATGAGCTGGCTGCGGCAGATTCTGGAATGGCAGCGGGATATGTCGGACAACAAGGAGTTTATGAATCTCCTGAAAAGCGACCTGGATCTATTTTCCGAGAGCGTTTACTGCTTTACTCCTTCGGGGGATGTAAAGACACTGCCCAGCGGCTCTACGCCCATTGATTTTGCTTACAGCGTACACAGCGCTGTGGGGAACCGTATGATCGGAGCGAGGGTCAACGGCAAGCTGGTGACCATTGATTATACCATTCAGAATGGAGACCGCATTGAGGTGCTGACATCCCAGAATTCCAGGGGACCCAGCCGGGACTGGCTGAATGTGGTGAAGAGCACCCAGGCTAAGAATAAGATCAATCAGTGGTTCAAGCATCAGTTTAAGGATGAGAATATTCTTCGGGGCAAGGAGCTGCTGGCCCAGTACTGCAAGACAAAGGCTGTTGTCATGTCAGATATTATGAAGCCGGAGTTTCAGAATCTGGTGATGCGCAAATACGGTTTCCAGGATTGGGATTCGGTATTGGCAGCCATCGGACACGGCGGTCTGAAGGAAGGCCAGGTCATCAATAAGATGACGGAAGAATATGAGAAGCTTCATAAGAAAGAGGTTACTGACGAGAAGGTGCTGGAAGCGGTCACGGAAAACAAGGACAGCCGGATCCGTGTTACCAAATCCAAGAGTGGAATTATCGTCAAAGGCCTTGCGGATGTATCCGTGCGGTTTTCCAAGTGCTGCAGTCCTGTGCCGGGGGATGAGATTATCGGCTTTGTAACCCGCGGAAGAGGAGTATCCATTCACCGGACCGACTGTATCAATGTGTTGAATCTTCAGGAACTGGAACGCCGCCGCCTGATTGATGCGGAATGGCAGGACATGGGCGCGGTTACATCCGGGGAGAAGTATACCACGGAGATTAAAATTTATGCCAACAACCGGACCGGGCTTCTGGTGGATATTTCCCGCATTTTCACGGAGCGGAACATTGATATGACCAGTATCAATGTGCGGACCAGCAAGCAGGGAACGGCTACTATTTCGATTACCTTTGATATTGCCGGCAAGGAGGAGCTGCAGAAGATTGCAGAGAAGCTGCACCAGGTGGAGAGCGTGCTGGATATCGAGCGCGCCATGGGCTGAGGCAGCTGTGTTTTTAGATGTAACCTGGGGCGTCAAAGCGCCCTGCCATAAGAGAAAGGAAAGCAGGATATGAAGATAGAGACCATGGTACTGGGGCAGGTGCGGACCAACTGCTATCTGGTGATTCAGGAGGAGACGAGAGAGGCGGTTCTGGTGGATGCGGCGGATCGGGCGGATATTATCAGCCGGAAGCTTGTGGATGAGGACCTGACGCTGAAGGCTGTTTTTCTCACCCACGGCCATGGCGATCACATTCTTGCAGTTGAGAAGCTGAAACAGGATTTTGGGGTAAAGGTCTACGCGGCAGAGACAGAGGCGGATCTGCTTTTGGATCCCAGGAAGAATCTGTCAGAAGATTTATTTGGCATTCCAGCGGCTGTGAAGGCAGATGTACTTCTTGGGGACGGACAGGAGATCGAGGCGGCGGGGATCACGTTTCAGGTGATTCACACGCCCGGACATACACCGGGCGGCTGCTGTTATTACCAGGCGCAGGAAAAGGTACTGTTCAGTGGAGATACCCTGTTCCACGGATCCGTAGGACGGACGGATTTTCCGGGCGGAAGCATGTCCCAGCTTGTGCGGTCCGTGCGGGAGAAGCTTCTGGTGCTGCCAAAAGATGTGACCGTGTATCCGGGGCATGAGGGAATGACTGCCATTGGGTTTGAGAAGAAGCACAATCCGTTTTTGGGATAAGAGAGCAGAAGACCATGATTGAAGTAAAGATAAACCGGAAAAGCTTTGCCTACGATATCCATTCGCTGATCAAAGCTTTTTACCCGGAGCAGGAAGTAAATGTCCGCGAGAAGGAGATATTTACAGAGGAAACATCCCTGAAGATGTCTGTAGAGATTGGGGAGGAAGAAATCGAATTTGCGCTGTACCGGGATCAGGCTCTTCAGAAGAAGAGCCGTGTTTGTGTGGAAAACCCGGATCGGAAGCTGGTAAAAAATCAGTTAAAGCAGTTAATTTATAAGACGATTTCCCAGTATGAGGGAAGAAGCCTGCCCTGGGGAACCTTAACCGGCATCCGGCCTGTGAAAATTCCCATGTCCATGCTGGAGCAGGGAAAATCCAACGTGGAGATTGCGGATTATATGCGCAGCACATATTTGTGCAGCAATGAGAAAACAGCCCTTGCCATATCCATTGCCAATAAGGAACGGGAAGTGCTGAAAAACCTGGACTATAAGGATGGGTACAGCCTGTATGTGGGGATTCCTTTCTGTCCCAGCATCTGTCTGTACTGTTCCTTTTCTTCTTCGCCCCTGAAGCGCTGGGAGAAACAGGTGGATACGTATCTTTGGGCGCTTTTTTCAGAGCTTCGTTTTCTTGGCAGGGCTTATGAAAAGAAAAAGCTGAATACGATTTATGTAGGAGGCGGGACGCCTACAACCCTGACCGCTGAGCAGCTGGACCGGCTGCTTTGTGTTCTGGAAGAATGCTTTGACTATCAGAATCTGCAGGAGCTGACCGTAGAGGCTGGAAGGCCGGACAGCGTGACACTGGAAAAATTTCAGGTGCTGAAAGCACACGGGGTGACCAGGGTTTCCGTAAATCCCCAGACGATGAATCAGGAGACACTGGATTTGATCGGGCGGCAGCATACGGTGGAGCAGACCAGGGAAGCCTTTTATATGGCAAGAGAGGCGGGATTTGACAACATCAATATGGATTTGATTGTGGGTCTGCCGGGAGAGGAGCAGCCAAAGGTCCGGCACACCCTGGAGGAGCTGCGTCTTCTGGGGCCGGACAGCATTACCGTCCATTCACTGGCGGTGAAGCGGGCGGCGCGTCTGAAGCTTTTTCAGGATCAATACCGGGAACTGGGGCTTACCAACAGTCAGGAGATCATGGATCTGGCATACCGAAGCTGTGTGGAACAGGGGCTTTATCCGTATTATCTGTACCGCCAGAAGAATATGGCCGGAAATTTCGAGAATGTAGGTTATGCAAAGGTTGACAAAGCGGGAATTTACAATATACTGATTATGGAGGAGAAACAGACGATTCTGGCTGCAGGAGCAGGGGCGGCATCCAAATTTGTTTTATGCCCGGATCACATCGAGCGGGTGGAGAATGTAAAGGATGTGGCACAGTATATCAGCCGGATTGAAGAGATGATAGAGCGTAAGAGAAATTTTCTGGAAACACTTCAATAGATCTGTGCAGAGGCATATACTGTACAGTCTGAAAAAAATGGTTTGGGAAATTAGGGTGAAGCGATGAAGGAAGCGGCATTAAGAAGAGAAATCGTAGATGACTGGGCCATGTTTGAGGAAGATACAACCGAGGAGCTGCGGCATGGCATCTGTGTCAGCAATCTGGCCTACTGTGTAGCCAAGCAGCTGGGTCTTTATGAGGATCAGTGCCATGAATTGGCAGTGGCGGGCCTGCTGCACGATATTGGGAAGCTGCGGGTATCCGGCTATCTATACGGCCGGGATGCAGATACTTTGAATATTGAGGAAATGAAATACGTGCGGATGCACCCCAGGCTTGGGTATGAAATTCTGATCCGTTATGATTTTTCCGATGCGATATTGGAGAGCATTCTCTACCATCATGAGAACTGCGACGGCTCCGGTTACCCGGAAAATCTGACTGGGGAGCAGATACCCCTGGGAGCCAAAATTCTGCGGGTTTGTGATACTTACTCGGCGCTCACTTCCGATCGTCCCTATCGAAAAGCTTTCGATCAGCAGACGGCCATCGAGCTGATGATTGAGGAAGTGAAAAACTTTGATATGAAGGTATTCCTGGCCTTTCAGATGGTGATCCACGATGAGGAGCTTAAGGAGAAATGGATGCCCAGAAGCTTCCGCGTGGGGATCCGGGAGCAGGAATAAAAATAGGCGGCGGAAAGGGCTGCGGAACAGGAATTGTTTTAAACAGCAGCCCCAGGAGACAGCCCCAGAAGGATTTCCGGACGGAATTTAACGGCCGGAAATGCTTCTCCATCAGGGGAAGGCGTAAGGGGCTGCGGAACAGGAATTGTTTTAAACAGCAGCCCCAGGAGACAGCCCCAGAAGGATTTCTGGACGGAATTTAACGGCCGGAAATGCTTCTCCATTAGGGGAAGGCGTAGGGGGCTGCGGAACTATAATAGGAGGTAGATTATGATTACACAAGCCCCAAGAGGCGTAGAAGACTGGTATGGCGAGCGGATGCATAAACGCGCTTATGTGGAGAAGGCTGCCAGAGAGCTGGCCCGGACGTATCATATGACGGAAATTATCACGCCCATGTTTGAGCACACCGTGCTGTTTCAGCGGGGAGTAGGAGAAACAACGGATGTAGTGCAAAAGGAGATGTACACCTTTACGGATAAGGGAGACCGCAGTATCACTCTGAAGCCGGAGGGAACAGCGGGAGTGATGCGGGCCTATCTGGAGCATAACATGTATGCCAGTCCCGCCCCGGCCAAGCTGTATTATGTCACGCAGGCTTTCCGCTATGAGAAGCCCCAGAGCGGCCGTCTGCGGCAGCACCATCAGTTCGGCGTGGAATTCGTAGGGACCAAAAGCCCTCTGGCGGAGGTGGAGCTGATCTCCCTGGTGACAGCCCTCATCAAAAAGCTGGGTCTTAGAGACGCAAAGCTTCACATTAACAGTATCGGCTGCGCGGCCTGTAAGAAGACCTACAACGACGCGCTGCTGGCTTATCTGCGTCAGCATGAGGACAAGCTGTGCCCCACCTGCCGGGAGCGGATGCAGAAAAATCCTCTGCGGGTGATTGACTGCAAGGTGCCGGAATGTAAGGAGATTGTAAAAGACGCTCCCCGGACCATTGAGTATCTGGACGAGGAATGCCGGACGCATTTTGAGGAGCTTCAGAGTCTGCTGACCGAGATGGAGATTCCCTTTGAGGTAGATACCGGGATTGTCCGGGGACTGGATTACTACACTAAGACCGTGTTTGAGTTCGTCAATCAGGATGGATTTACCCTCTGCGGCGGCGGGCGCTATGATGGTCTGATTCATGAGATCGACGAAAAGCAGGACATCCCTTCGGTGGGATTTGGAATGGGAATTGAGCGGATTCTGTATTTCCTGGAAAAAGAGGGCGTGGAGCTTCCGGCCATGGAGACACCGGATCTCTATGTGGGAATTCTGGGAACTGAGGCCAGAGCCAGGGCTTATAAGCTGGTAAATGAGATCCGTGAGACAGGACTGATCGTGGAGACCGATTACATGGACCGAAGCGTAAAGGCTCAGATGAAATACGCCAACAAAATCGGTGCCAAAAAGGTGGTTATCATCGGCGGAAATGAACTGGAAAAAGGCACAGTAAATGTGAAGGATATGGCGGCCGGAGAGCAGACAGAAGTGAAGCTTGCAGAGCTTGCGGGGCTTTTGGCGCAGGGTACTGTGGAACGGAACTGTCTAAACAGCAGTTCCCGAAGACAGCCCCAGAAGGATTTACGGACGGAATTTAACGGCCGGAAATGCTTCTAGTAAAGGGGCGGGCGCAGGGTACTGCGGAACTATAAATAGGAGGACAAAATAATGTTTCAATCAAGAACACATACCTGCAATGCTCTGCGCATAGAGCATGCAGGAGAAACGGTTACACTGACCGGCTGGTATGAAAACCTGCGGAAGGTCAGCAAAAATCTGGGTTTTCTGATCCTGCGGGATTTCTATGGAACCACCCAGTTTGTCATAGAGACGGAAGAGATGATGGAGAAGCTCTCCGGGGTCAACAACGAGTCCACCCTGTCCATTACAGGTGTGGTACGGGAGCGTTCCAGCAAGAATCCTTCTCTGCCCACAGGGGAGATTGAGGTAGTTCCCCAGACGATTGAAGTTCTGGGAAAATGCCGTTATAACGAACTGCCCTTTGAGATCAACCATTCCAAGGAAGCAGATGAGAATACCCGTCTGCGCTACCGTTACCTGGATCTGCGCAATCCGGCAGTAAAGGATCGGATTATTCTCCGCTGTAATGTGGTTGCGGAGTTAAGAAAGAGTATGACGGAGCATGGCTTTCTGGAGATTACCACGCCTATTCTTACCTGTTCGTCTCCGGAAGGGGCGAGAGACTATCTGGTGCCGTCCAGAAATCATCCTGGGAAATTTTATGCACTGCCCCAGGCGCCCCAGCAGTTTAAGCAGCTTCTGATGACGTCCGGCTTTGATCGGTATTTTCAGATTGCTCCCTGCTTCCGTGATGAGGATGCAAGGGCGGACCGTTCTCCGGGAGAATTTTACCAGCTGGATATGGAGATGGCATTTGCCACTCAGGAGGATGTCTTTGCCATTTTGGAGGATGTACTTCCGCCGGTTTTTGCAAAATACGGCACCTATGATACAGCTTCCAAGGCTCCCTTTAAGCGGATCTCCTTCCATGATGCTATGGAGACTTATGGATCCGACAAGCCGGATCTGCGGATTGATCTGACCCTGACAGACGCCACAGACTGTATGACGGGCTGCGGTTTCGGGCCTTTTGAGGGGCAGAATGTGCAGGCAGTGGTGTTCAGCGGTTTTGGAGGCACCCGGAAAGTGATCGATAAGATGTGCGCCGACGTGGAAGTTCAGACGGGAAATAAGGCATATTGGTTCCGTCTGGATGAGACAGGCGGGCTGACAGGCGGTATTTCCAAGTTCCTGGCAGACCGGAAGGAAGCGGTAGTGGATGCCCTTTCTCTTCAGCCGGGGGATTTCGTGGGACTGGCAGCGGGGAAGAAGGAAACGGCCCAGAAGACTGCTGGTGTATTCCGCAAGATTCTGGGAAATACAGTTGAGGGGCATATGAACAAAGCGTGTTATGAGTTCTGCTGGATTGTGGATTTCCCCATGTACGAGATTGGCGAGGAGTCAGGAAAGCTGGAATTCTGTCACAATCCCTTCTCCATGCCCCAGGGCGGCATGAAGGATCTGCTGGAGAAAGATCCGCTGGATATCTATGCATACCAGTATGATCTGGTGTGCAATGGTGTAGAGCTTTCTTCCGGTGCAGTCCGGAACCATGACCCGGAGATTATGGTGAAGGCTTTTGAACTGGCAGGACTGGGCGAAGAGGATGTGAAGGCTAAGTTTCCGGCCATGTACAACGCATTCTGCTACGGAGCTCCGCCCCACGCAGGCATTGCGCCCGGCGTGGACCGGATGGTGATGCTGATAGCCGGAGAAGAGAGCATCCGGGAGATCATTCCCTTCCCCATGAACAAGACAGCCCAGGATGTGATGATGGGCGCCCCGGCAGAAGTAGATCCCCAGCAGCTGAAGGACGTACACATTCAAGTGGCAGTGAGCAGTACAGAGAAAGACTAATAAATATAATAAAGATAAATTCCAAGAAGAATCTGGACAGTCAAAATACAAGGCATACCGACAACAAAGGACGTATGCCTTGTTTTATGACGGAAGATCTGCATTCCCAGAATCGAGCCGATGCTTCCGCCCGCAAGGGCAGTGAAAAACAGTGTTCTTTCGGGAATCCGCCATTTGCGGGCTTTTGCCCGCTGCTTATCCCGGCCCATAAGGAGAAAACCCAGAAGATTGGTGAAGATCAGGTAATAAAAAAGGGTAGTAGAAATTTTCATAAATGCCTCCTGGCGGTTTTGTAGAATTATGGATTTCCTGTCTGCAGTGTGCATTTGGAAAACAGCTGCTTACAGTATAGCACAGAGGATCAGAGAATGGTGAAAAAAATACTTGCTTTTTCTCATAAGCTCGCATATAATGGAGCATGTGTTTGAAAGACAAATGTATGTCACGGAAAGACAAATAGAGAGAGTAAGAAAACAATACAGGAAAGAATGAGGAGGAAGATACATGTATTCATTTGAAGAAGTGAAGGCAGTGGACAGCCAGACAGCGGCTGCGATTCAGGCAGAGATGGAGCGCCAGAACAGCCACATTGAATTGATTGCATCGGAAAACTGGGTATCCAAGGCAGTAATGGCAGCTATGGGAAGCCCTTTGACGAATAAATACGCGGAAGGCTATTCCGGAAAACGTTATTATGGCGGCTGCGAATGTGTGGATATGGTGGAAGATCTGGCCATTGAACGGGCCAAGAAAATCTTTGGCTGTGAGTATGTGAATGTTCAGCCCCATTCCGGCGCGCAGGCCAATATGGCGGTGGAGTTCGCTATGCTGGAGCCGGGGGATACCATTATGGGACAGAACCTGGCCCACGGCGGGCATCTGACACATGGAAGTCCTGCTAATTTTTCCGGAAAATATTTTCATGTAGTACCCTATGGGGTGAATGACGACGGTGTGCTGGATTACGAGGAGATCCGCCGTCTGGCGCTGGAGTGCAGGCCGAAACTGATCATTGCGGGAGCCAGCGCTTACGCCAGAACCATTGATTTCAAGCGGTTCCGGGAGATTGCCGATGAAGCGGGAGCTTACCTGATGGTGGATATTGCCCATATTGCAGGTCTTGTTGCTGCAGGCCTTCATCCCAGCCCCATTCCTTATGCCCATGTGACCACCACCACCACTCATAAGACTCTTCGGGGTCCCAGAGGCGGTATGATTATGTCCGATGCCGAGACAGCCAAGAAGTTCAACTTTAACAAGGCGGTATTTCCGGGAATCCAGGGCGGCCCGCTGATGCATGTGATTGCGGCCAAGGCTGTCTGCTTTGCGGAGGCATTGACTCCGGAGTACAAGGAGTATCAGAATCAGATCGTGAAGAATGCCCAGGCGCTCTGCAAGGGACTGATGGATCGGGGGATCAAGATTGTGTCCGGCGGAACGGACAATCATCTGATGCTGGTAGATCTGACGCCCTTTGATCTGACCGGAAAGGAAGTGGAGCACCTTCTGGATGCAGCCAATATTACGGCCAACAAGAATACCATTCCCAACGATCCCAAGTCAGCCTTTGTCACCAGCGGCGTGCGGATCGGCACACCGGCAGTGACAGCACGGGGACTTAAGGAAGCAGACATGGAGACGGTGGCGGAGGCTGTGGCTGTGATGATTAAAGAGGGAGAAGCAGCTACTGAGAAAGCAAAGGCGCTGGTTAAGAGCCTGACCGAGAAATATCCGTTGGATATGTGATTGTTAATTTTCAATAGTACTCGGCGTGTGGTTTTTTGTACACGGATATGGAAAGGAAATATATGTGGATTCGGTGGAGCTGAATATCTGCCGGATCCATTTGTTTTGATATAAACATAAATGACCAGTACCTTCCGCCTGACCGTGTATGCCCTTGTCAACTGAAGGTATTATCTCTGATGCATAAATGATGCTTTGGTATGATATTTTAAATTATATTATAGAATATTTTTTTATTTGGGATGATTCCTCTCAGAGGACAAGTGTGTTTCCCTGTTCCCTGAGGGTCAGACAGGTGGTAAAATTTTTAAGGAATTCTTAAATAGTATTTTAAAAATGCTTGTGTTATACTAATATCATGTTATGCTGGATATGGTATATTTGCCTGTTTTATGGGCTGTAATACTTGGAATCAAAAGGGGAATGATATGGCACAGGAAAAACAGCCTGTGATTCAGGTGAAGAATCTGTATAAAATCTACCGGGTGGGGCAGAACAAGGTGAGAGCCTTAAACGGTGTGAATCTGAACATTTACAAAGGAGAGTTCTGCTCTATAGTGGGGACTTCCGGCTCCGGCAAATCTACCATGCTGAACATGCTGGCAGGACTGGAGAAGCCTACCAAGGGCGAGGTAATTATAGGCGGCGAGCATCTGGAGCGGATGAACGAAAACCAGCTGGTGCGGTTTCGCAGGGAGCATGTAGGATTTATCTTTCAGTCCTTTAATCTTCTGGGGACGATGAATGCCAAGGAAAATGTGGCTCTGCCGCTTACGTTCCGGGGAGTGTCCAAGAAGCTGCGGATGGAAAAAGCAGATAAAATGCTGGATTTGGTGGGACTTCCCAAGCATAAGACCCACAGGCCCAATGAGATGTCCGGCGGCCAGCAGCAGCGTGTAGGCGTGGCCCGCGCGCTGGTGGTAGACCCGGAGATTATTTTTGCAGATGAGCCTACAGGCAATCTGGATTCCAACACTTCCGCTGAGGTGATGGAGCTGATGCGCAAAATTGTGCGGGAGCAGAATCAGACCCTGGTTATGGTAACGCATGATAATCATCTGGCCAGCTTCGCAGACCGGATCTTTCATATTATAGACGGAAAAATTGTGAAAATAGAGGACAACCGGAAAAACGGGGAGGTAAAAGAGTCATGAAAAGAATGGGACTGATAAAGAGAGCGCTGATACTTGCGGTGTGCGGGATACTGGCGGTGCCGGCGGCAATGGTAGTACCGCAGCCGACGATGAGAGAAGTGGCGGCGACAGATTCCAATGCTGATTTAGATGCAGTTAAGGAGAATGCTAAAAAAGAATTGGATGATTACTATGATTTTAAAGCACCTTCCATACCGGAAGACAAGCGGGCAGCAGCTCAAAATGCAAGGAATGCAGCAAAAACAAAAATTGAAGCCTGCAGAACCTTAGAAGGCGTCAGCAACCAGTTAGCTGCGGGCAAAGCCAACATTGATTCCTACATCCCTTCCGACTCAGAACCCGACCCTGAACCCACCACCAGCAACAGCAACATTATGGTAGGCGGCAACTGGGTAACTCCCGTGGCCAATGGCGGCCAGCAGGTAAGCGTGGTGCTTCCGGTGGTGAACATGGGCCGCAGGCGTGTAAAGAATGCCGTTGTAACGCCTCAGATCAGCGAGGATCCGGCCAAGTGGCCCTTTGAGATCGAGACGTCCAACTATACACAAACCATTGACCGTCTTCCCGGCACCGACGAGGGCGGAGACGATATGGAGCGCCGCAGAGAGCTGACCTGGGTTCTGCGGACCCGAAAGGATGCCCCCGGCGGGTACATGCCAATTTCCTTTGATGTTACTTATGAGAATGATGATAAATCACTGACGACCGTAACCCTGACCACTTATGTGAATGTAAAGGGAACCACCGGCGTGTCTTCGGATGGAACGGCTTCCACTCCCCGTGTGATTGTCACCGGATTTACCACTTCTCCGGAAGTGGTGCAGGCTGGAGAGACCTTTACGCTGACCCTGCATATGCAGAACACTTCCAAGGCAACAGCGGTTCAGAATATGCTGTTTGATATTCAGGCAGCCAGTGAGAGTACGGACACCACCTATGTGGCGGCAGCATTTCTGCCGACAGCCGGATCCAGTACGATTTTCGTGGATCGGATTCCCGCAGGAGGCTCTAAGGATATTTCCATGGAGATGGAAGCACGGTCGGATTTGTCGCAGAAGCCCTACGTAGTAAATGTGAAGATGAACTACGAGGATGAGAATGTCAATGCCTATGAGAATACAGCCAGCGTGTCCATTCCGGTCCGTCAGGAGGCCCGTGTGGATATCAGCAGCATTGAAGTGATGCCAGATAGCATTGAAGTGGGAAATGAAGCCAATGTTATGTTCAGTGTTTATAATATCGGCAAGACAAAGCTCTTCAATACCAGCGTGAAATTTATATCTGACTCTGTCACCGGAGGCGATACATATCTGGGAAATATTGATCCGGGCGCCACAGCCAACGTGGATGCCTATCTGTCAGGCGCTGCGGCCACCATGGACGACGGGATTGTAAAGATTCAGATAACCTTCGAGGATGAGGCCGGAGAAGCGACGACGATTGAAAAAGAAATGACCCTCTTTGTCAATGAAATGTATTTTCCGGATGATATGGAAATGGACGGCATGTACGGTGAGGACATGATGGATCAGCAGGGCGGTTTTAAAATCTGGTGGGTAGTCGTGCCTCTGATCGTTGTAATCCTTATCGCTGTGACAGTATTTGTGATAATCCGCAAAAAGAAGAAAAAGAAAGCACAGGAGTTACTGGAGCTGGAAGATGATTTTGAGGAAGTGAACACCCTGGATCTGGAAGAAAAGACGGATGATGCGGTGTCAGAAGAAGTGGAAGGATCAGAGAGTGAAGAGGAATAGCGTATGAGTGTACAGGATCTATTCAAAATGAGCCTCAGCAGTCTGTGGCGCCGGAAGCTTCGAACGATCCTGACTGTTCTGGGCGTGGTGATTGGAACCGCCTCCATTGTCGTAATGATTTCTCTGGGCCTGGGCCTTAACAAAGTCAGTATGGAGCAGATTGAACAGTACGGCGGCCTGACGACGGTTACCGTTTATGCCAATGAGGGCGGCTACAGCTATTATGGCGGAGGCGTGGCGGTTTCCGTGGATGGCAGCAGCGAAGGTGAGAGCCAGGAGCCGGTGCGGATCGACGATGCAGCCATAGAGCAGTTTAAGCATATAGAACATGTAGAGACAGCGTCTCCAGTGCTGAGCACCTGGGTGCTTCTGCGGCAGGGCGTGTGGGAATGCAGCGCCAGTATCCGGGGAATGAGCCGGGAAGCGCTGGAAAAGATGGATATTGAAGTGAAGGAGGGAAGTCTGCCGGAAGAAGGAGGAGAACTGCAGTTCTTCTATGGAAATACGGTGATTACGGATTTCTACAATTCCAAGACAGGCCAGAATCCCTACTATGAGAACTATGATTACGAGCATCCGGAGAATAACCAGCTGGCGGATGTGGATTTGATGAATACGCCGATGTTTGTTATTTTTGACACGGATGCCTACTATAATTCTCAGTATGGCGGAACGGATGAAAATGGAACCCCCATACCAGCCCCTAAGAAGTATATGGTGCCTGCCTGCGGTTTGATGGCCGGAAGCCCGGAGGCCTGGGGAGAGAATGCCAACAGTATTCTCTGTGATGTGGAAGCATTGAAGGCTCAGCTGAAGAAAGTGTTTAAGGGTAAGGTGATTCCGGGACAGCCTGCCAATAAGTCAGGCAAACCTTATAAAGAGATTTATTATAATCAGGCGTACATTCGTGTGGACGATATGGACTATGTAATCGATGTGCAGGATCAGATCCGGGCTATGGGCTTTCAGGCAGAGAGCAATGTAGAATGGATGAATCAGGTGCAGGAGCAGTCCCGTTCCATTCAGATGGCCCTGGGCGGCATTGGCGCGGTGTCCCTTTTTGTGGCGGCCATCGGCATTGCCAATACGATGATGATGTCCATCTATGAGCGGACCAAAGAGATCGGCGTTATGAAAGTGCTGGGCTGCGATATGTCTGCCATTCGGAATATGTTCCTGGCAGAAGCAGGATTTATCGGTCTGATTGGCGGAACCGTGGGGTTGATGCTCAGTTATGGAATTTCAGCAATCATTAATTTTGTCACAAAAGCCACCTATGAGTCAGGCATTTCCTATATACCGATTGCGCTGGTGCTTCTGGCTATGGTATTTGCGGTGGTAATGGGGATGGCTGCAGGTCTGTTTCCGGCCTTGCGCGCCATGCGCTTAAGCCCGCTGGCAGCGATACGGAATGAATAAAAATATGCGGGGACGAAGAAGACGTAAGAGAGCGGGAAGGATCTTCCTGACAGGACTGCTGTTCCTGCTGGTATCTGGTATAAGTGTGGGAACGGCAGCTATAATATGGATTGGAATCAATACAAAAGACAGGTCTGGAACCATAACCGGACCTGTTATTTTCGCGCAGTCAGAACAAATCTGGGATGCATGTGTGGAGGCAGCACTGGATCAGGAAAGGAAACTGGCAGCAGCAGAGAAAGAGCAGTCCGGACAGCAGAAGGCAGAGGAGGATCCGGGAGACACACGGGAACCAGAAGCGTCATCGGAATCATCGGAGCTTTCAGATACAGAAAATCCTGCCGATCTCAGGAATGCTCCCAAGCTTCGTATTGTACTGGATCCGGGCCATGGCGGTCCGGGACTTACGGACGAGCAGGAGCTGGGAGCCATTTACCGGGATACCTATGAAAAGTATCTGACCCTGGAGATTGCCAGGGCTATGGGGGAAGAGCTTTCCGAGTATGGAAATGTGGAGGTTTTTCTGACCAGGAACAGCGATCAGGCCCTGACGTTGAAGGAGCGGGCCGCTTATGCGGAGTCTGTGGGGGCCGATCTTCTGGTAAGCCTTCATCTCAATGCTTCTCTGGAGCATAATTTCTATGGATCGGAGGTTTTTGTGTCAGCCTTTGAACGGTTTCATGCCCTGGGCGCAGGAGTGGGAAACAGCATCTTAGAGGAACTGACGGATTACGGCTTTGTCTCCAAAGGTGTCAAAACCAGGCTGGGGAGCAAGGGAGCGGATTACTATGGAATCATTCGGGAATGTAAGGCTCTGGGAATACCGGCTCTTATCGTAGAGCATGGCTATATGGATGAGGACAGCGACTGGTCACGAATGAGCTCGCCGGAAGCCAGGCAGGCTTTAGGACGCAGAGATGCCGCCGGACTGGCGGCCTATTTCGGCCTGGAGAAAGGCGTCATCCAGGCTGGGCTTCCGGTACGGAATGAGCAGATTCCCACAGCTGTAGTGCGTCCGGATACGACGCCCCCGGAGGAAGTATGGTATCAAAAAGAGCTTCAGAGGGACGGACGTTACCTCATTACACTTCACGGTGTAGACCGGGAAAGCCGGGTTATGTATTATGATTACAGTCTGGACGGCGGCCAGACCTACAGCCCGCTGAAGCTGTGGGCAGGAGAAGACGTTACCCAGTTCCCATTGAGCTTGACGGGAACGGAGCAGCTGGTTTTCCGTGTGTATAATAATTATGAACTGCGGACTGCGGTGGAAGAGGGATAAGATCCCCATACCCTCAGTGGACAAGAGGCGTGTATGCTCTTGTCCACTGAGGGTATGTTCACTTAACAAAGATATATAGGATTGAGAAAGGGAACGATCGGCAGCTGTTGGGAGAGGAATTTTAGTATCCCAGCTCTTCTCCGATCAAAATCACCTGAATCCGCCCAGGCACATGAGACCGCCGTGTCACTACAATCTGGCTGCAGATACAGTCCGGCGACTGGCAGTCGGAGCATCTGCCTGTCACCGAACAGGGAGTTTTTTTGTTCAGTCTCAAGGTATTCATAGGCGCAGCAGTATTCCGGGCGCGGTCATGCCCTTCTTCCACAGAAGCCACTACCTTATTCATCCCGGCCAGCACAATCACATGATCCGGACCGAAGCAGAGGCAGGCCGCCCGGTTTCCGGCGCCGTCCACATTGATCAGCTCTCCGTCCAGGGTGATGGCGTTAGTACTCATAAAGAAATAATCGGCGCAGACTGCTTTGGCATAAAGAGCCTTCTTTTCCTCAGGCATTTTTGCGGAGAAACGGTCAATAAGGGTATAGCCGCCCTCTTTTAGGGCATCCATTACGCCGCATTCTTCCATGGTCATAGTTCCGCCCCAGGTGACAGAAGCATGCTTTGGAATCAGCTCCAGAACCTTCTTTACAGCAGCGGCGGAATCCTCACAGTACCAGCCTTTCATCTGGCGCTTTTCCAGGCTGGCGATAATGGTTTTAGCCGTATTTTCATAAAACTGCTTTCTGGGTGTCATAGAAAATCCTCCTTATAATGAATTCAGAATCGTAAACTGATTTGTTTTCATTATAGGAGGATTATAAGAATATTTCAAGCTTATCTCTTATAAGCGTGCCGTCAAAAGCAGTTTATGCTTTAACAGTATTTGGAAAATAACAGAACCAATTACCTGCCGACGCGATACTAGGAAGCTCCCTGGAGCGTAACGGGCATCATGGAAAGCCGCAGATAGAAGCCCTGTTCTTTGTGGCAGATGGGACAGACAGACGGAGCCATGGGACCCATATGGATATGGCCGCAGTTTAAACAGATCCAGGCCTCCTGCCCGCCGGAAGAGAACAATTCATTATTTTCCAGCAGCTGGGCGAAACCGCCAAAGCGATCGCCATGAATCTTCTCGATGGATGCAATTCCGTAGAAGGAAGAGGCTATGGCCGGGAAGCCTTCTTCTTTTGCCTTATCCCCGAAGGTTTTGTAAATAGGATCGTTCTCTTCATACTCATTGTGCTGGGCGGCCCGCAGAAGCTCTGCCATGGTGGGATAGAGATCAATGGGATAGCCGCCGTCAATCTCAATGGTGGTTCCCGCCAGAGGTTTTAAGTGGTTGTAGAAAATTTCAGCATGTTCCTTTTCCTGGTTGGCTGTAAACGTAAAAAGCTTTTCAATGACGGGAAGCTTCTGACGTTTTGCCTCCTCTGCCGCAAAGGTGTAGCGGTTCCGGGCCTGGCTTTCTCCGGCAAAAGCCCGCATCAGGTTTTCTCTGGTTTCGCTGTGTTGAAAATCAATGGACATAGATGGTACTCCTTTCTTGGGTGGTTTACCTGGATTCATAGGCCACAAGAACAATCTTCCGGCCAAGTTCCCTGGAAAGTTTCTGCTCGGCGCCGGTAAGTGACTGCACCGCAGAGCTTGAAAGCTCAGCGGTTACATAGGAATCATTGTCTTCCGCCCGCAGAGCCTGTTCCATGCGATCGGCAGCGGCCTTGCAGGACGGCGGCAGTTCCATGGCAGAGTGTTTGTTAGTTTGATGACACATAAAATTCCTCCTGTCTGAGCCTGTTCTTACAGGCGGTTGTCTGCTTTTTTAGTATGTGTAAAAGCAGGGGATTTTATCAGAATAAAATGGGAAATAAGAAATAGATGCACTCTTTTGCAAAGAAATATAGAATCAGAATCTGTAACACAACAAAAAACCTTCAAACCACATGGACTTGAAGGTCTTATCTGTGAGAGCGATAGACGGGGCTCGAACCCGCGGTCTCGACCTTGGCAAGGTCGCGCGTTACCAACTACGCCACTATCGCATCTTCTTTCTGGTGTTTTGTACCAGCGACATGATTGATAATACAATAAACCGCCTCATTTGTCAACACTTTTTTTGAAAAAAGTTTGGGTGAAAATTTGGGTTGAGAAATTGCTGTAATAATGGTACACTAAGAGACAACAGCAGATGGCGGATAAAAGGCCGGGAACCTTGGAACGCCAGCAGAGAAAATAAAGATTACAGAGATACGGACAACGGAGGAAATGAACCATGAAGAAATTAATGATGAAAAAAGGCTCTACCTGTATGGCATGTCTGGAGTGTGTCAGGGCATGTTCCGAGGCATTTTATAAAGAATTTGATCCGGATAAGGCCTGTCTTCAGATCGTAGAGAAGAAGAGTGTACGTCCCATGGCCTGTCCCCAGTGCGGGAAGTGCGCGGAGACCTGCGAAGCCGGAGCTATCACCCAGAATGCCAAGGGCGTGTATATGGTAAACAAGAAGCTCTGTACCGGATGTGGCAAATGTGTGGAGGCCTGTCCTTTTGGTCTGATGGTAAAAGCAGAAAGCGCTCCCACAGCGTCCAAGTGTATCGCCTGCGGTATCTGTGCCAAGGCCTGTCCCATGGACGTGCTGGAGGTTGTAGAGGGTTAGTACACAGAAATTACGGGATACATAATACAGCCAGGATAAAGCGGCGCAGAACACAGCTTCTGCGCTGTATCTTATATCAGCGGAAATAGCTGCCGGGCAGCACAGAGGAATAAAATCTAAAGGAGAAAAGAGATGAGCTATGCAGATACGCTGTTTATTGACATGTGCCGTGATATTTTGAAGAACGGGACAAGTACAGAAGGGGAGAAGGTACGGCCCAAATGGGAGGATGGCAGCTTCGCTTATACCATCAAGCGGTTCGGCGTGGTAAACCGTTATGATTTGTCCAGAGAATTTCCGGCGCTGACTCTTCGGCGGACGGCTCTTAAGAGCTGTATGGATGAGATTTTGTGGATTTATCAGAAGAAATCCAACAATATACATGATTTGAACAGCAGTATCTGGGATGAGTGGGCGGATGAGTCCGGCTCCATCGGGAAGGCTTACGGCTATCAGATTGGTGTGAAAAGCCGTTACAAAGAGGGAATGATGGATCAGATGGACCGGGTGCTTTTTGACCTGAAGAACAATCCCTACAGCCGCAGAATTATGACCAACACCTATGTGTTTGCGGATCTTGGCGAGATGAATCTCTATCCCTGCGCTTACAGCGCTACCTACAATGTGACCAAAAGACCGGGGGAGGAGAAGCTGGTTTTGAATATGGTGCTGAACCAGCGTTCCCAGGATGTGCTGACGGCTAATAACTGGAATGTATGCCAGTATGCCATCCTGCTGATGATGACTGCCCAGTCCTGCGGTATGCTGCCAGGAGAACTGGTCCATGTGATTGCGGACGCTCATATTTATGACCGTCACGTGGAGATTGTGGAGGAATTGATTTCCCGTCCTGTCTATCCGGCGCCCAGGGTATCGTTGAATCCGGAAATCCGGGATTTCTACGCTTTTACCACAGCAGATCTTTTGGTGGAGGATTATGAGACAGGTCCGCAGATAAAGAATATTCCTGTGGCGGTTTAAAATTTTGAAACGGAAACAAAGTTGTTATGAATGGCATCCTCCTTTGGGGGACTGGAATGGAGTATCGTATGAATTTGATTGCAGCTGTAGATAAAAACTGGGGTATCGGCCTGAAGAACCGTCTTCTGGTCAGTATTCCCGAAGATATGAAGTTCTTTCGGACAGAGACCACGGGAAAGGCAGTGGTTATGGGCCGGAAGACTCTGGAGAGCTTTCCAAACAAAATGCCTTTAAAAAACCGGACCAATATTGTACTGACAGCCAATCCGGATTATCAGGTGAAGGGGGCGCTGGTGTTCCACACTCTGGAAGAGGTTCTTGAGGAGCTTAAAAAGTATCCTTCCGAAGACATTTATATCATTGGAGGCGCCAGCATTTACCAGCAGTTCCTGCCTTTCTGCCAGACGGCCCATATCACGAAGATTGATTACGCTTATGAGGCGGATGTGTATTTCCCCAATCTGGACCAGATGCCAGAGTGGCATGTGGAGGCGGCGAGCGGGGAAAAGACTTATTATGATCTGGAGTTTGAGTTTGTGAGATATGTAAATGACAGTGCGCAGAAGAATTGAAGCAGATGTTTTACCCGGCGTTCAGCCTGTGCCCTGGCAGAGCCGTATCTTTCCGGCTGAAAGGTTGTGCAAAAAAAGATTGACATCAATTTCAAAAAGTATAATAATGATAACAGTTTAAATATCGGTTTTCAGCTTGGATGGACATCCGATGCTTCTTGTATGGTCAAAGGTCATGCAGGAAGATGCGGCCGCTGCGCTGATTCATCAAAAAACAGACAAAGGGGAGAGATGTTATGTTAGACATCAAATTTATCAAAACCGACAATCCAAAACCCATTCCCGGTCCTGAGAATCCACTGGTGTTCGGTACTATTTTTACAGATCATATGTTTGTTATGGATTATACGGAAGGAAAGGGCTGGCATGATCCCAGAATTGAGCCCTATGCGCCCATCAGCTTGGAGCCTTCCGCTATGGTTTTCCATTATGGACAGGAAATGTTCGAGGGCCTGAAGGCATACAAGACGGATGACGGCAGAATCCTTATGTTCCGTCCGGATAAGAATATTGAACGTGCCAACAACTCTAACCGCCGTCTGATGATTCCGGAGATTCAGGCGGAGGATTTTCTGCAGGCAATGAAGGAATTGGTGCGGGCAGAGCAGGCATGGATTCCCGCCAAGGAAGGAACTTCCCTGTACATCCGTCCCTTTGTAATTGCAACCGATCCCTTCCTGGGCGTGCGGCCTTCTTATACCTATAAGTTTATGATTATTCTTTCGCCGGTAGGCGCTTACTATCCGGAGGGCCTTGATCCGGTAAAGATCTGGATTGAGGATGAGTATGTGCGCGCAGTCCGCGGCGGCATTGGCGAGGCCAAGACTGGCGGTAATTATGCAGCTTCTCTGGCAGCGCAGATGAAAGCTCATGAGGAGGGGTATTCCCAGGTGCTCTGGCTGGACGGCGTGGAGCGTAAATACATCGAAGAAGTAGGCGCTATGAACATCTTCTTTAAGATCGATGGAACCGTGGTGACACCTCAGCTGAATGGAAGCATTCTTCCTGGTGTAACAAGAAGGACCTGCGTGGAGCTGTGTAAGTCCTGGGGGATTCCGGTGGAAGAGCGGAAGGTTTCTGTGGAGGAGCTGGAGAAGGCAGCCAGAACGGGTGCCCTGGAAGAAGTATGGGGGTCCGGTACGGCGGCAGTCATTTCCCCGGTGGGACATCTGCGCTATGAGGATGAGGTATTCCAGATTGGGGACGGCGGAATCGGAGAGCTGAGCCAGCGGCTCTATGATACAGTAACCGGTATCCAGCTTGGCAGAGTGGAAGATACCTTCGGATGGACCGTGGAAGTAAAATAAGTTAGACTGCCCTCAACGGACAAGAGGACAGTGAGCGTATAACGAAAGACCCTGGAAAGAACGGGACTGCTGCAAATGAGAACGGGATTTGCAGCAGTCCTGTTTTATTGATCCCGATATTTTTAAGAAAGTCTGCTCCCCTTCTTGCAAGTGGCAGCGGAAAAACGTATAATGAATCATAGTTGAGCGTCAAAGAGATTGGCGGTTGAGAGGATATGGGAGGAACTGCATGGCAAAGAAACGGAAACGGTGGAATCTCCGTTCCTATCTGTTAAGCTACGATATGAATCTCATCGTGGCAGTTATTTTTTTGATTGTATTCGGGCTGATTATGATTTACAGCTCCAGCTATTATACGGCCAGTATGTCAGAGGCATACAACTATGACCCGACATTTCTCTTGAAGAGTCAGGCAAAATACAGCATTCTGGGAGTAGGAGTGATGCTGGTTGTGGCCAACATTGATTACCATAAATGGCGCTATTTTGCTCTGGTGGGCCTGGCAGGAGCGGTAATTCTGATTCTGCTTCTGAAGGTGCCAGGCCTGGGAGTAACCGTAAAGGGTGCGACACGCTGGCTGAAGGTACCAGGGGTTGGACAGTTTCAGGTGGCGGAACCGGTGAAGGTGGCTATGATTATTTTCTCTGCTGCCTTTATCTGCAAATATGCCCACAGCCTTACCCAGTGGAAGATTCTGCTGAAGGTGATGACGCCCACGGCAGTGGTTGCGTTGATGATTTTGAAGCTCAGCAATAACATGAGCACCGCAGTGATTGTGTTTGGCATCAGTTTCCTGATGGTGTTCATGGTACATCCCAAATACTATCCCTTTCTGATTATGGGGCTGATTGTGGCTGTGATTGCAGCGGGGGTTATTTATTATACCCTGCATATGCCGGAGACAGATGAAGACTCGCCTTTCCGTATTGCCCGGATTGTGGCCTGGCTGAAGCCTTATGAGTACGAGTCGGACAAGGCCTATCAGTCTCTGCAGGGAGTCTATGCCATTGGCTCCGGGGGGCTTATGGGCAAGGGGTTAGGCAACAGCATCCAGAAGCTTCGGATTCCGGAGCCCTTCAATGACATGATTTTTGCCATTATCTGTGAGGAGCTGGGGATCTTCGGGGCCGGACTGGTGATTCTGCTGTTTATCTATCTTCTGTATCAATTATACACGATTGCCCAGACAGCAGAGGACCTGTTTGGACGGCTGCTGGCCATCGGAGTATTCTCCCATGTGGCCCTGCAGGCGGTATTGAACCTGCTGGTTGTAACGAGGCTCTTTCCCACCACCGGTGTAACTCTGCCTTTCTTCAGCTACGGAGGAACGGCGACTGTGTTTCTGCTGATTGAGCTGGGCATGGTGCTGAATGTGGAAAAATGGGGACGCTTCAAGCGGGAGCAGGAGTACCGGGAGCAGCGCCTGGAGTAACAGGGTACTGCGGAACTGGAACAGAACTTAACAGCAGAGCCCAGAGACAGCCCCAGAAGGATTTGCAGACGGTATTGAACGGCTGGAAATGCTTCTGCGGAGGGGCTGGAACGGGTTGTGCGGAACTGGAATAGAACTTAACAGCAGAGCCCAGAGACAGTCCCAGAAGGATTTACAGACGGTATTGAACGGCTGGAAATACTTCTTTGGAGGGGCTGGAACGGGTACTGCGGGACTGGAATAGGAGAATACAGGATATGAGAAAACACACAAAGACAATCAAAATCGGAGACCGGGTCATTGGAGGGGGAAACCCCATTCTGATTCAGTCCATGACCAATACAAAGACAGAGGATGTGAAAGGGACCGTAGAGCAGATTCAGCGCCTTACGGCAGCAGGCTGTGAGATTATCCGCTGTACCGTGCCTGGGATGGAAGCGGCAGAGGCTTTGACGGAGATCAAAAAGCAGATTACGATTCCTCTGGTGGCAGATATCCACTTTGATTACCGCATGGCGATTGCGGCTATGGAGCACGGGGCGGACAAGATCCGCATCAATCCGGGAAATATCGGTGGAAGAGACAGAGTAAAAGCCGTGGTGGATGTGGCAAAGGAGCGCCGGATTCCCATCCGGGTGGGAGTTAACAGCGGCTCCCTGGAGGAAGAACTGCTGGAAAAATACGGCGGTGTCACGGCAGAAGGGCTGGTGGAAAGCGCGCTGGATAAGGTGCATATGATTGAAGATCTGGACTATGACCAGCTGGTCATCAGTATCAAATCCTCAGATGTGCTTATGTGCGCCAGAGCCCATGAGCTGATTGCCGAGAAGACAGACTATCCCCTGCATGTCGGAATTACGGAGGCAGGCACCCTTTATTCCGGCAATATCAAGTCGGCAGCCGGCCTGGGAATTATTTTGTACCAGGGAATCGGAGATACCATCCGGGTATCTCTGACCGGGGACCCCATAGAAGAGATTAAGTCCGCCCGCCGGATCTTAAAGACCCTGGGTCTGCGCAAAGGAGGAATCGAGGTAGTGTCCTGTCCCACCTGTGGAAGAACCCAGATCGATCTCATCGGACTGGCGAATCAGGTGGAGACCATGGTAGAAAACTTCCCTCTGGACGATGTAAAGGTAGCAGTCATGGGCTGTGTGGTAAACGGACCGGGAGAGTCAAAGGAAGCCGATCTGGGCATCGCAGGCGGCAAAGGCGTGGGTCTTCTGTTCCGTAAAGGAGAGATTCTGAAGCGTCTCCCGGAAGAAGAACTGCTGGGGGCCCTGCGGGAAGAACTGGAAAAGCTGGCAGAAGAGCGTGGGCGCGGAATGAATGCTGCGGAACTTGAAAAGCCCTAAACAGCAGGATTTATGAAGTACATAGAAGAATTTACAGGCACAAGGATTGTGACTGGAAATGCTTCTGTTATGCATGTACAGAATGAATGCTGCGGAACTTGAATAGGAGCATAAGTTATGTCAAAATTGTTTGCAGAGGTATTCCCACCCCTGTATGTGGATAAAGGCCTCACTGAGCTTTTGGAGCAGGTGCAGGTGGAGCGTGTGGTTTCCAACCGGGCGGGAACTTATATCAAGGTGTACCTTGTAAGCGGAAAGCTGATCCATCGGGAGCAGCTTTTTCATCTTGAGCAGGTATTGAAAAAACAGATTTTCGGGAAAGCTTCCAAAGAATTGAAGATTGTGGAACGTTTTGAACTTTCCAGCCAGTATACCCCCCAAAAGGTGCTTGAGCTCTACAAAGACAGCATTCTCTTTGAACTGAAAGCCTATAATATTCTGGAATACAATCTGTTCCGGAGGGCGGAGCTTTCCTTTCCCCAGGAGAACCGTATGCATCTGGTTCTGGAGAAAACCGTGCTGGGGCAGGAGGCCGCAGACGAGCTGGTAAGGATTCTCCACAAGATATTCAATGAGCGCTGCGGAATGCAGCTGGAGATTGAGGCGGAGTTAGCAGAACGGGAGGAAGAGCGCCAGAAGAAGCGCAGGAAAACAGAAGAATTTGTAGAACGGCAGGCATCGGCTCTGGTGGAAGGCATGTACCGGACCGGGCAGGAGACTTCAGAAGAGCAGGCGAAGAAAGACGAAGGCCAGCCGTCTGCACCGGCAAAGGGAGCTGGGGAAGGAAAGACGGCCAAGGGAAGAAAGGGCGGATTCGGAAAAGAGGATTATCCTTACCGGCGCACGCTGCGGGCCAGAGGCAGCAGCCGCACGGCGGATCCGGATTTGCTTTACGGCCGTGGATTTGAGGAGGGAGAGCTTACAGAGCTCTGCCAGATCATTGGAGAAATGGGTGAGGTCACAGTCCGGGGACAGATTCTGAATCTGGACGAGCGGGAGATACGGGGAGAAAAGACCATTGTCACCATAACGCTTACCGATTATACAGATACCATCCGGGCAAAGCTTTTTGTGAAAAATGAAGAGCTCAATGATTTCCGGGAGAAGGTGAAGAAGAACGGGTTTGTGCGGATAAAGGGAATGACCGTTATGGATCGGTTTGATCATGAGCTGACCTTAGGCTCTTTGACGGGAATCAAGAAGTCCACAGATTTTAGAAAGGCACGCATGGATAATCATGAGCAGAAGCGGGTGGAGCTCCACTGCCATACGAAGATGAGCGATATGGATGGGGTTTCTGAGGTGAAAGATCTGATTAAGCAGGCCAAGGCCTGGGGACATAAGGCTCTTGCGGTCACGGATCACGGTGTGGTGCAGGCCTATCCGGATGCCAGCCACAGTCTGGATAAAGGGGATTCCTTTAAGGTGATCTATGGCTTGGAAGGCTATCTGGTTGATGACATGAAGGAGATTGTTGTCGACGCAAGGGGCCAGAGTCTGGAAGGGACTTATGTGGTTTTTGATATAGAGACCACAGGCTTCAGCGCAGAGCATGACGGGATCATTGAAATCGGAGCGGTAAAGGTGGAGCGGGGTGCAGTGACAGAACGATTCAGTTCCTTTGTGAATCCCCATATGCCCATTCCCTTTAAAATAGAAAAACTTACCGGCATTAACGATGAAATGGTACTGGAGGAGCCGGATATCCAGGAGGTTCTGCCGAAATTTCTGGAATTTGCCAGGGAAGCGGTTCTGGTGGCCCACAATGCGGAATTTGATACCAGCTTTATCCGGAAAGCCTGCGAACGGCAGGGGCTGCCCTATGAATTTACGGTGGTGGATACCCTGACCCTGGCCCGGATCCTTCTGCCCAATCTGAACCGGTTTAAGCTGGACACAGTGGCCAAGGCCCTGAATGTGTCTTTGAAGAACCACCACCGGGCAGTGGATGATGCAGGCTGTACAGCGGAGATTTTTGTAAAATTCGTGGAAATGCTCAGGGAACGGGATATTTTTGACCTCTATGCTGTCAACCAGATGGGAAGTCTGGATGCGGCGGCTGTTAAGAAACTTCCGGCTTACCACGTGATCATTCTGGCCAAAAATGAGATTGGACGGGTGAATCTGTATCGTCTGGTTTCCTGGTCCCATCTGGATTATTACGCCAAGCGGCCCCGGATTCCCAAAAGTGTTCTGCAGAAGCACCGGGAAGGACTGATTATCGGTTCTGCCTGTGAAGCAGGAGAGCTCTATCAGGCCCTGGTCCGCTCTGCCCCGGAAGAAGAGATTGCCAGACTGGTGAATTTCTATGATTATCTGGAAATACAGCCTCTTGGAAATAATGAGTTTATGCTGAGAGGGGAGCGCCCCGTCTTTGAATCCAGAGAGGATTTGATCCGCCTTAACAAGCGGATTGTAAGCCTGGGGGAACAGTTCGGAAAGCCGGTGGCCGCCACATGTGATGTGCATTTCCTGAATCCGGAGGACGAGGTGTACCGTCGGATCATTATGGCTGGCAAGGGCTTCAAAGATGCGGATAACCAGGCGCCGCTGTATTTTCGAACAACAGAGGAGATGCTGGCCGAATTTGAATACCTGGGCAGTGACAAGGCAGAAGAAGTTGTTATCACGAACACCAACAAAATTGCGGATATGATCGAGTACATTTCACCGGTACGGCCGGATAAATGTCCGCCGGTGATTGAGAATTCGGATCAGACCCTTAGGGATATCTGTTATGAAAAAGCCCATGCAGTCTACGGCATGGATCTGCCCAAAACCGTTACGGAGCGCCTGGAAAAGGAACTGAATTCCATTATTTCCAATGGATTTGCGGTTATGTATATCATTGCCCAGAAGCTGGTATGGAAGTCCAACGATGACGGTTATCTGGTGGGATCCAGAGGATCCGTGGGATCTTCCTTTGTGGCTACTATGGCGGGAATCACAGAGGTAAATCCTCTGCCGCCTCATTACTATTGCCCGCAGTGCCATTACAGCGATTTTGAGTCAGAGGAAGTGCGCAGATACGCGGGAGCGGCTGGCTGCGATATGCCGGATAAAAACTGTCCGGAGTGCGGCACACCTCTTAAAAAGGACGGATTTGACATTCCCTTTGAGACCTTCCTGGGATTTAAGGGGGACAAGGAGCCGGATATTGACCTGAATTTCTCCGGTGATTACCAGTCCAAGGCTCATAAGTATACAGAGGTTATCTTTGGCACCGGCCAGACTTTCCGGGCGGGAACCATCGCAACACTGGCGGATAAGACGGCATTTGGCTATGTGAAGAATTACTATGAAGAGAAAGGAATGCCCAAGCGCTCCTGTGAGATTGAGCGGATCGTGCAGGGATGTGTGGGCGTGCGGCGCTCTACAGGCCAGCATCCCGGAGGAATTGTAGTACTGCCTCATGGGGAGGAGATTCATTCCTTCACCCCGGTACAGCATCCTGCCAATGATATGACGACAGATATTATTACAACACATTTTGACTATCACTCCATTGACCACAATCTGTTGAAGCTGGATATACTGGGGCATGATGATCCTACCATGATCCGTATGCTGGAGGATTTGACCGGGCTGGATGCCAAAACCATTCCGCTGGATGATCCTGGCGTTATGTCCCTGTTCAAGAGCACAGAGGCTTTGGGGATTACGCCGGAGGATATTGACGGATGCCCCTTAGGATGTCTGGGAATTCCGGAGTTTGGAACAGATTTTGTCATTCAGATGGTGGTGGATGCCAAGCCTCTGTCCTTTTCGGATCTGGTGCGGATTTCCGGACTCTCCCATGGTACGGATGTGTGGCTTAATAATGCCCAGCGGTTTATTAAGGAGGGGAAGGCGACCATTTCCACTGCGATCTGTACCCGTGACGATATTATGCTGTATCTTATCAACACCGGGGTGGAGCCCAGTCTTTCCTTTACCATTATGGAGAGCGTCCGCAAGGGCAAGGGACTGAAGCCGGAGTGGATAGAGGCCATGAAGGCGGCCGGCGTGGAGGACTGGTACATTGAATCCTGCACCCTCATTAAGTATATGTTCCCCAAGGCTCATGCGGCGGCCTATGTGATGATGGCCTGGAGAATTGCCTACTGTAAGATTAATTATCCCCTGGCCTACTATGCGGCCTATTTCAGCATCCGGGCCTCTGCTTTTAACTATGAGCTTATGTGCCAGGGAAAGGAGCGGCTGGCCTACTACATGGCAGACTATAAGCGCAGAAGCGATCAGCTGACCAAGAAAGAGCAGGATACCATGAAAGATATGCATATTGTGCAGGAGATGTACGCCAGAGGATTTGAGTTCCTGCCTCTTGATATCTATCAGGCCCAGGCGGATCGGTTTCAGATTATTGACGGAAAGCTGATGCCGTCCTTAAGCACCATTGAAGGTATGGGAGATAAGGCGGCAGAGCAGCTCTGCGAGGCGGCCAAGGACGGTCCTTTCCTGTCCAGGGACGATCTGCGGCAGAGGAGTAAAATTTCCAAGAACCTGGTGGACCTGATGGGCGATCTGGGTCTTCTGGGGGATATGCCTGAATCCAACCAGATCTCTCTCTTTGATTTGATGTAACTGTGTTTTGCAGCTGTCTTTCGGCCTCTAAACTGCCGGGAAATGATACGGCGGTGCAGAGGCCGGGAAAGAGGTTTACAATCTGAGAAAAAGGATGTATACTAGATAACGTCGGCGGCCGGGATAGAGACGGTCCGCCGGTGTGGAAGCGCAAAAGCAAAATGGAGGGAATTGAGACTATGGTAAAAGCAATCGTTGGAGCAAACTGGGGCGATGAAGGAAAAGGAAAGATTACCGATATGCTCGCTCAGGAGTCAGACATTATTGTCCGCTTTCAGGGTGGAGCAAATGCAGGCCATACCATCGTAAATAACTATGGAAAGTTTGCCCTGCACAGCCTTCCTTCCGGAGTATTTTACAATCACACCACCAGTATTATCGGCAATGGTGTGGCCTTGAATATTCCGGTTCTGTTTCATGAGATTCAGAGCATTGTAGAGCGTGGGGTTCCGGCGCCGAAGATTCTGGTGTCTGATCGGGCACAGATTGTAATGTCCTACCACATTCTCTTTGATCAGTGTGAGGAGGAGCGGCTGGGAGGAAAGTCCTTCGGTTCTACTAAGTCAGGAATTGCTCCCTTTTATTCGGATAAATTTGCCAAGATTGGATTTCAGGTAAGCGAGCTTTTCGCAGAGGAGCGTTATTTAAGAGAGAAGATTGCCAATGTCTGTATTCAGAAGAATACTCTGCTTGAGCACCTCTATCACAAGCCGGCTCTGGATCAGGAGAAGCTTTATGAGGAGCTGATGGAATATAAGCGCATGGTGGGACCCTATGTCTGTGATGTGTCAGCATTTTTATGGAAAGCCCTTCAGGAGGGAAAGAATATACTTCTGGAAGGCCAGCTGGGCTCAATGAAGGATCCGGATCACGGCATTTACCCCATGGTGACATCCTCTTCCACCCTGGCGGCTTACGGCGCCATTGGATCAGGAATTCCGCCCTATGAGATTAAGCAGATTATCACGGTGTGCAAGGCTTACTCCAGCGCAGTGGGCGCAGGGGCTTTTGTGAGCGAGATTTTTGGAGAAGAGGCGGACGAGCTTCGCAGAAGAGGCGGAGACGGCGGTGAATTCGGAGCTACTACGGGCCGTCCCCGGAGAGTGGGCTGGTTTGACTGCGTGGCTTCCCGTTACGGCTGCCGGATTCAGGGAGCTACGGATGTGGCATTTACGGTGCTGGATGTACTGGGTTATCTGGATGAGCTGCCTGTCTGCGTAGGCTATGAGATTGACGGCAGGGTGACAAAAGAGTTCCCGGTTACGTATCTTCTGGAGCAGGCGAAGCCGGTATATGAGAAGCTTCCCGGCTGGAAATGTGATATCCGGGGAATCAGACGGTACGAGGATCTGCCGGAAAACTGTCAAAGATACATTGAGTTTGTGGAAAAGCAGATTGAGTGTCCGATTACCATGGTGTCCAACGGGCCGGGCCGGGATGATATCATTTACCGGAAGCCGGTGATGGGATAGCATGCCCTTGCCAAAAGAGAGTAATCCAGGGAGAACCAGATGAAGATAACCACCATTATTTTTGATATTGGCAGAGTTTTAAACGGCTATGGCTGGGAGGAATATTTAAGCAGAGTGGTGCCGGATCCGAAAGCGTACCGGGCAGTGGAGCAGGCAGTATTCAAGAATCCTGCCTGGGTAGAGCACGACAAGGGGCTTTTGAGCGAGGAGGAAGAAATCCGGGATTTTGTATCGGCCGCGCCGGAGTATGAGCATGAGATCCGGGCAGTCTATGCGGACTTGGGAGAATGTACCTGGAGTCTGGACTATGCAGTGCCCTGGGTGAAGGAGCTGAAGGATAAGGGATACCGTGTCTATGCCCTTTCCAACTGGCCCAGGCGTATTTATGATCAGCGGGGAGACAAACTGGATTTTCTGGATCTGATGGACGGATATTTTCTTTCCTATCAGGAGCATTTGATCAAACCCGATGAGCGGGCATTTCTGCGCCTGATGGAAAAGTATGAGATACGGCCGGAGGAGGCTGTGTTTCTGGATGATACCAGAGAAAATATTCTGGCGGCCGAGCGGCTCGGCATACGTGGAATTTTGTTTTGTTCCCAGGAGCAGGCGAAGGAAGAGCTGCGGAGCTTAGGCGTAGAGTGATAGAGGCACAATTCAATTATAATTTAAGTGAGATGATACAGGACAGGCGGAGCCAGTGGACGGTTCCGCCTGTCTGTGCGTTTGCAGCAGAAAGAAGCTTATTTTTTCAGATACCGGAAAACAAGGATATATGCATACAGAAAGCAGGGAATCACTACGGTGCAGATCACGGAGGCTGTCAGCCAGTCTTTGGAAGCAGTCGGATCCACGAAAGCCAGCACGGCGGTAATAAGATACATGCCGGCCAGAAGTACGGCGCCTGCAAGAGCGAGAATGCGTTTGAGCTTTTGAAACATGGGAAACCTCCTTTGAAGATAGATTTATTCCTGCGGGCAGTGCGTGAGGCATACATGGCCGGGAAAGAGTAATTTTAGGATAACATAGAGGGCCGTTTCATGGCAAGGCCGTTTTCCTGGCTGCGGAAGTGATAAAAATTTTAATAGGTGACGGCAGCTGCAAAAAAATAAATTTAGTTGTATAAAACCAGAATAACGGGTCATACTAGGATTAGACAAAAGAGAAACGAATTACTTATATCCTCCCCTTTAGTGAAATCCCCATCACAATCACGTGGTGGGGATTTTTTGTATAAGAGAAAGGCGGTCTGTTCGGGATTATATTTTAAAGGATATAAAACAGTAAAAAGCAGGATATATCTGACAAATTATTCATATTTTCGGTGTTGAGCGTTAAATATTGTATTTACAGAATAAAATATCACACCATTTTTGTAGAAAAAACCACATAGTTGGTTGTAATACCTACAGATTATATGATAAACTTAGTAAAATACTGTCTGCGTTGGATATGCATTTTCAATTCATCCATTACAAAATGTAAATTTCCATGACATATGATTTCTTCTATATTTTTATGTGTTATAGAAACGCTGAAACAGCAGAGAAATTTGAGGAGAAGCAAAATGGAGAAAGAAAAATGTCTGAAAGTTCAGATGCTGGGCGATTTCATAATGACTTATCAGGGGAAAGTGCTTTCACTGGGCAAAAGCCAGACTACAAAGGTTTTGCAGCTCCTGCAGCTGCTTTTGTATGCGGGTCCCCAGGGCTTTACACGGCTGCAGCTGATGGAACGCCTGTATGGCAGTGATGTCGAAGGGGACCGGGCCAATAATCTGCGCGTTACGGTCTTTCATCTGCGGAGGCTGCTGGAGAAAACAGAGCTTCCAAAGGAACAGTATATCTCTACGGAAAACGGACGTTACCACTTTACCTGTCCGTTTCCGGTGGAAGTGGATGCAGTGCATTTTGAAGAGCTTTTAAAGAAAGCAGAAAAAGCAAAGAATCCGGAACAAAAACTTGAGCTTTTGAAGGAAGCATGTTATGATTACAAAGGATATTTTCTGCCGGCTTTGTCCGGCGAGGAATGGGTTGTGGTGGCAGGGGCCCGTTTTCAGAGCATGTACTTTACGGCTTTGGAGGAAGTCTGCCATCAGATGAAGCAGCGCGGGGAATATACAGAGCTTCTGGAGCTTTCCACCCACGCAGCAGCTTTATATCCTTTTGACGAGTGGCAGGTATGGCAGATAGAGTGCCTTCTGGGGCTGGAGCGTCCCAAAGAGGCCATGGCGGTCTATGAGAAGACGACCGAGATGTATTTTGAGGAACTGGATATGCCGCCGTCGGATCGGATGATTGAGAGCTTCCGCCAGATGAGCAGCCAGATTCAGCTGAATACCGGGGATTTTCATGAGATTCAGGAGATGCTTCAGGAGAATCCCAAGTCAGATGGCGCTTACTGCTGTCCTTATCCCAGCTTTATGGATATTTATCGTGTGATTGTGCGGCTTATGGAGCGTTCCGGACAGTCCGTTTATCTTCTGCTCTGTACCATTTTGGACGAAAGACAGAAGCGTATGGAGGATTCTGATACCTTGAAGAAAATATCTGACAGCCTTGCAGAGTCTGTTCAGGAGACTCTGCGGTGTGGAGATGTTTTTACCCGTTACAATATGAGCCAGTATCTGGTGATTCTTACGGGAATCCGCCGGGAGGACTGTCATATTGCAACCAGCCGTATTGATACTAACTTTCGGAAGAAGGTAAGCAGCCGCCGGGTTCATGTGAATTACCGGGTGGCGTCGCTTGCTCATTTGTCAGGAGATTATGGAGGAAATTTTGCAGAGTCTGTCCAGGCGGCAGATTGGGAGGAAGAGAATGGGCTTGAGAACTTGGACCACGCTTCTGACAGCCCTGTGTCTCGTGACGGGGTGCGGGAAGACCGCTTCTGAGGAACCGGCCCGGAATAATATTCAGGAAGAAGCGCAGAGTCCGCTGCCGCAGACGGAGGCGGATTTTCAGGTGGTGGAACCAGGTTCTGTATATACAGGCCCTGTGGAGATAGCTCTGCCGGAGGCTTCCGGTGAGATTGTGTATGAGGGAAACGGCATTACGGTGGATGCCAGTCATACAGAAGAAGGCTATGTCATGGTGAAGGGTCCTCAGTCGGATATCCGTATGAAGACACGGGTAATTCTGGGTGAGGAGATTTACAGCTATGATTTAAACCAGGAAGGCGAATATGAGGTATATCCTCTTCAGATGGGAAATGGAACCTATGAGATTGAGGTATATCAGCAGGTGGAGGGAACGACATACAGCAAGCTGTATTTTGTGGAGCTGGAGGTAGAGATGCCGGATACGGATCGGGTATTTTTGTATCCCAGCCAGTATGTGTGGTATACGAATGATAAGAATGCAGTAAGGCTGTCCTATGATCTGTGTGCTGATTTGGCTTCAGATGCAGAGAAGGCAGCCTGCATTTATAATTATATCACGGGACTTCTCACCTATGATAAGGAAAAGGCAGCCACTGTGGAGAAGGGGTATCTGCCGGATGTGGACGCAACCCTCAGAGAGCGGAAGGGAATCTGTTTTGATTACGCTGCTTTATTTGCGGCTATGCTCCGGGCGCAGAATATCCCGGTACGTCTGGCTATCGGCTATGTACAGCCTGACAATATTTATCATGCCTGGAATCAGGTTTATATAGATGGAGAGTGGGTCTGGATGGACGCTACCTTCGGGCCGTCCTCATCTTATACAGAGAGCAGTTATACAAAGGAACGGGAATATTAGAGGGGAGTGCAATAGCAAGATGAAGAAAAAGAAGACAAAAAGCCTTCCGGCAGATGAGGTTTCCCTGTTCTGCCAGCAGGCGGCAATGATTCTGAAGGCCGGAATCCCCCTGTATGACGGGATGGAGGTTCTGTATCAGAATTATAAGGATACGCCCTATGGAGGGGCGTTTCAGAAGATATACGAAGGTGTCCGGGATGGCGGAAGTCTGTATGAGGGGATTAAAGAAGCAGGTTTTTTCCCGAATTATATGGTACATATGGTCCAGGTAGGAGAGACGGCCGGTGAGCTGGACCGGGTGCTTGAGTCTCTGGGGGATTACTATGAGCGGGAAAGCCGGATGCAGGCGGCTGTCCGCAGTGCAGTGATGTATCCGCTGATCCTGGTTGTACTGATGACGGCAGTGACTGCTGTGCTGGTTATCCGGGTTCTTCCTGTATTTACAGAAGTGTTTTTAAGCCTGGGATCCGGTCTGGTGGGAACGGAGGCGGCAGTTCTGTCCGGCGGAGTGACTCTGGGGCGTGTGGCTCTGGCGGCCGCGGCCGTTATTCTGATTCTGGTTCTTGTGCTGTACCTTATCTGGAAAGCAGGCGGCAGGCAGGCAATTATGCGGGCAGCACAGATACTGCCGCAGGTGCGGCGGCTTCTGGATAAACAGACGGCTCAGAGGTTTGCGGAGGTGATTGCCATGGTCATGGCCAGCGGCTACAATCTGGAGCATGCTCTGGAGCTGATTCCGGATCTTCTGCCGGATAAACGGAACAGAAAGAAGGCAGAGAAGTGCCAGAGTCTGATGCAGCGCGACGGAGATTTTGCGGCGGCAGTGGAGGCGGCAGGTATTTTTGCCCCTCTTCATCAGAGGATGATACGTGTTGGTGCGGATGCTGGGCAGACGGATCGCGTGATGGAACGGATGGCCAGACTTTACGGAATTCAGGTGGATGAGGGCATCCACAGTCTGGTTTCCTGGATTGAACCGGCTCTGGTGGCAGTGCTGACTCTGATTATCGGAGGCATTCTTTTATCCGTAATGCTTCCTCTGATAAGCATTATGATGTCCATCGGCTGAGATTTCCATGGGGGAGTCAGCCGATGTGCGGGGACAGGATCGAAAGGGAATACTCTATGCATTTATATAGAAGAAAAAAGAAACACCCATTGCGCTGGGTGCTGGTTCTTGGCATCTTCCTCTGTGCGGCGCTGTTCCTGACACTGGGTACCGGACATATGGAGGAAACGGTTCAAAGGGAGCAGCAGGAGCTTCTTCAGGAGGCCATTAATCAGGCAGTAGTGAATTGTTATGCCCTGGAGGGCAGATATCCGGAGAGCATGCAGTATCTGATTGAGAATTATGGGATCCAGGTGGATTTTGAGAAATATGTTGTCAGCTATGAAATCTTTGCGGAGAATATCAGGCCTCAGGTGCGGGTGATCCGCATAGGAGAGGATGGGGATGGAGTATGAGAAAGCAGAGACATGGGATAAACGGCGTGTTGACACTTTTGAATTATGGAATCTTTGCTCTGTTTTCCCTGATGCTGGTGGTAACCGGGGCGCGGGTGTACCGGAATATTGTGAATACAGGCAATGAAAATACGAAGATGCGGTCATCCTTTTCCTATGTGGCAAATAAAGTGCGCATGAGTGCCCGCAGTGCAGGGACGGTACGCATGGAAGAACGGGACGGGGTTGACGTACTGGTGCTGGAGTCTCTGGCAGAAGGGTATGAAACCCGGATCTATTATTATGACGGAGCGCTCCGGGAGGCTTATCAGGCATCGGATCAGGATTTTATTCCGGAAATGGGTGAAGAGATTATGGAGCTTCCAAAGTTCTATATAGAGGAAACCCAGAAAGGCCAGCTGGTTCTTAATGCTGTGGATGGAGAAGGGAATCAGTACAGTCTGCATTTGCATATAGAGGGGAAATCAGTATGAACACAGCAGAAAAGAGAAATCCGGCACTGGTGGAGCTGATTCTGGTGATCCTGTTTTTTGCCCTCTCTGCCATGATATTGGTACAGGTATTTGTAAAGGCCCATGTGCTCAGTGAGGAGAGCCGGTCCAGGACTCTGGGAATGGTACTGGCAGAGGATCTGCTGGAGCAGTGGAAGGAAGTTCCAAAGCAGCCAGAGCAGCTGTTTTCTTTGGAGAACGGCTGGCAGGAACAGGAAACAGGCGGAGAGGTGCGGACATTTCTGACCGGATGCGGGGAGAATATGGAACCGGCTGATCCCCAACAGGCTGTCTATGAGGTGCGGGCAGAGCTGTGGTCAGAAGAGAGAGAGGCAGGAGAGCTGTATCACATCAAGGTTCAGGTGGCCAAACCCCAGGGCGGGAAGACTTTCGTGGAGCTTGAGACAGCCAGATACGTGCCGGACTGATGCTTGAAAAAGGATAGCCCGGCACATAAAAAGAGGCGGGAGGAATTGAGCCATGAGTGATAACATAGAGCGGTGGAAGGCTCCGCCGAAGGGCCGGGAAGAGGTTCGGGGAATATCTAAGGGAGCAGGCGTTGGGATGGCTTCCATTCTTTTGATTGTGCTGGTGCTGGCTTTTACCACCTTTGGAGTGCTCTCTCTGGTATCGGCTGTGACGGATCTTAAAATGAGCCGTAAGGCTCTGGACACGGCGTCCGCCTATTATCAGGCTGAGGGGCGGCTGCAGGAACAGCTGGCACAGCTGGACGGGGAGCTCCTTTTGGGAAGCGCCCAGATTCCGGAGCAGGGGCTCTGGGAGTTTAAGGAGGATGTGCAGGAAGTACAGCAGCTGCTTTTGATTGTGGAATATCAGGATGGGGACCAGGAGGAAGGACGTTACCGGGTACTCTGGCAGCGTCTGGTAAATACCATGGAGTGGAATCCGGAGCCGGGAATTGATATTTGGGATGGAGGAATGTGAGATGGAAATTCAGGTACAGGAGATATTGAAGACAGGAATGGATATGGGAGGATCGGATATTTTTGTGCTTCCGGGTTCTCCGGTGAGCTTGAAACGGGGCGGCGAGATCTTTCCGGTCACTTCCGATCGGATCATGCCGGATTCCTCGGAGGAATTGATCCGCCAGATCTATCAGCTGGCCGGAAGGGATATTGAACTGCTTCTGCGGGACGGAGATGATGATTTCTCGTTCTCGGTGAAGGGGGCCGGCCGTTTCCGCTGCAATGCTTACAAGCAGAGGGGCTCTTTGGCTGCGGTTCTTCGAATCGTTACCTTTGGACTGCCGGACAGCGGGCGGATGCATATTCCTGAGGCGGTGACGGATCTGTACCGCCAGAAGAATGGCATGATTCTTGTTACCGGGCCGGCGGGAAGCGGAAAAACCACAACCCTTGCCTGCCTGATTGATCGGATCAATCAGAAACGGAGCGGCCATATCATTACCATTGAAGACCCAATCGAGTATATTCATTCCCATCAGAAATGCCTGGTGAGCCAGCGGGAGATTGAGCTGGATACCGAGAATTATGCCACAGCTCTGCGGGCGGCTCTGCGTCAGACACCGGATGTGATCCTTCTGGGAGAAATGCGTGATTTTGAAACCATCCAGACCGCATTGACTGCAGCAGAGACAGGCCAGCTGCTTTTATCTACCCTGCATACGGTGGGGGCAGCCAAGACCATCGACCGGATTGTGGATGTATTTCCTGCCGGACAGCAGGCCCAGGTAAGGGTACAGCTGTCTATGGTACTGCGGGCAGTTGTGTCCCAGAGGCTTCTGCCAGTGGTTGACGGCGGTCTGGAGCCGGTATTTGAGATTATGATCGTGACACCGGCAATCCAGAATATGATCCGGGAAGGAAAGATCCATCAGATGGATAATGTGATTTATTCCGGAGGGGATTTGGGCATGCGCACCATGGACAGCGATATTCTGCGGCTGTATAAGGCGGGAAGGATTACAAAGGAGACAGCGCTGACTTATGCGGTGAACCCCGATATTTTGGGACGGAAGCTTGTTTAGACCACAATCATTTGTTTCGACCGTAAGAATTTGAGCCGGGAGACTTTTTTCATTTTCAGTATCTGCGTTTTTGCGCATGAATAATGGAAAAAGGCTTCCGGTTTATTAATTTTTGATTGAAAAGGCTTGTTTTTTAATGGGTTTCTTAACAGGGGTTGCGATACAATAAAACAGAATAGAAAGGAATATATACATGGAAGAAAGATCGCATGTAAGCCTGGCAGTTTCCAGTATTGTCCGAATCTGTTGTGATAAGCACGGGGACGGGGACTGGAGCGGCAGGATTTATACGAGATATAGAGAGACCCCCATTCATTTCCAGAATACAGGACAGCTGCTGGACCGTCTGGATCGGTTTTATAACTGGCTGGGTTACCCACAGGAATCCGTGGTAAACCGAAGTTTTGAGAAAGCGCCAGGCAGAGAGAGGAACGGAGAAATGGCTGGCGTTAAGAGAAGTCAAATCAGGCAAAAAGGAGAGAAAGTTATTGTGGTAAATGAAGAAGCCATGAAGAAACATCAGGGAGACAGAGCAACCTTTGTTGTGCGTATCCAATACCGCCAGAATGCAAGCTGGCAGGGCCAGGTAACCTGGGCAGAGAAGGATAAGACGGTACCCTTCCGCAGTGCCTTGGAACTGTTGAAGCTGATTGACAGTACAGCTGTGGAGTCAGAGGACAGCTGGGATGGGGGAGACGAATAGACTATGACAGGAAAAGAGCTGAGGAAGCTGGGACGTCCCCAGCTGCTGGAACTGCTGGTAGCCCAGGGGAAGGAGCTGGAGGCTCTGAAAGAGCGCCTGGCAGAAGCGGAGGCTCAGCTTGCAGACCGGAGACTGGCGATTGACGAAGCAGGTTCCATTGCCGAGGCATCTCTGGCCTTGAGCGGGATCTTTGAGACGGCGGAAGCGGCAGCAGCTCAATATATCGAGAATATCAAAGAGCTGAGCAGCAGGCAGGAAAAGATCTGCATGCAGAAAGAAGCGGAAAACCGGGAAAAGGCAGATGAAATCTTAAAGAAAGCCCAGAGAGGGGCGGATTTGTTATTGAACAGTACCAGGGAAGAGTGCCGCAGACTGGAGGAGGATACCCGGAACCAGTGCCGCAGGCTTGAGGAAGATACCCGGAGGCGCTGTGAATATATGTTGAATTCTGCAAAACAGGAAGTGGAGAACAGCGGCGGCCAGCCTGCTGCCAGGCAGGAAGAGGTCTGGGTCTCATAAGCTTCCAGGGCTGCAGTGAGGATAATTATGAAGAAAAAAAAGGCAGTGGCAGTGCCGGAACTTTCTCAGCTGGAAGAGGAACTGAGCAGGGTAAAATATCAAAAGCGCTATAAAAAGGTGCTGACAAGTACCGTAAGTACATTGATTGTAGTGGCGGCTGTGGCGGTACTGATAGCTACTCTGCTGATGCCGGTGCTTCAGATATATGGCGGCAGCATGAGCCCAACCTTGTATGACGGCGATATCATCGCCACCATCAAAACCACAGATTTTGAGGCGGGAGACGTGGTGGCGTTCTACTATAACAACAAAATACTGGTAAAGCGCGTGATTGCCATGTCCGGAGAATGGGTTGACATGGACGAGGAAGGCAACGTATATGTAAATGATGTACTGCTGGATGAACCTTATCTGGTGGAACGGGCTGTGGGAGAATGTGATATTAAGCTTCCCTATCAGGTTCCGGAGAACCGGGTGTTTGTTATGGGCGATCACCGAAGCGTTTCCGTGGACAGCCGGAGTACAACCGTAGGCTGTGTGGCGGAGGAGCAGCTGGTGGGAAAACTGGTGTTCCGCGTCTGGCCTCTAAAGAGCTTTGGCGTGGTGAGATAACAGGTGTTTTTTAAAAAAGGAGGCAATTCCTATGGAATCTTCGATTTTGAAGAAGGCAGGAAGATTTCTGCGGGAGCAAGTGAAAAATAAGCGGTGGAGGAAGGTCCTGACCGTGCTGGGCGCAGGTGTGGTGTTTATTACAGCATATCTGCTTTTAATGCCGGGCGTCAGTATGGAGCGCAAGACTGTATGCGAGTTACAGGAACATATACATACAGATGAATGCTATGGACAGATTCTGACCTGCGGAAGGGTGGGAGCTGGGGATGAGTCAGAAGATCCGGTGACGCTGGAGTTCCAATGCACATTCCCGGATGAACTGCATGCCCATACCGAGGAATGCTATGACAGAGAACATAATCTGATCTGCGGCTATGCAGATTATGCGGTCCATGCCCATACAGACGGCTGTTATGAGGATGGACATTTGGTATGTGAGCTTTCGGAGAATGAAGAGCATGAACATACGGATGCCTGCTGGCGGATCAATGACAGCGGGTATAAGTGCGGACAGGAAGAGTCCGAGTCCCATACCCATACAGATAACTGCTACACAGAGCACCGGGAATTGATCTGTGAGGAGGAAGTACAGGAAGGCCATACGCATACCGCTGACTGTTACACCGAAGAGTGGGAGACGGTCTGCGGGCTGGAGGATGATCCGGAACACGTGCATGATGAGACAGACTGTTATCAGGTTACGAAAACATGCATCTGCGGCGAAGAGGAGAGCAGCGGCCATGCGCATGACAGCTCCTGTTATGAGACAGAGCGGGAACTTACCTGTGGGAAGGAAGAGAACCCAGACGGCCATAAGCACACAGAAGCGTGCCGGGGTGTGGTAAAGGAACTGGTCTGCGGCAGGGATGAAGTGATTGTCCATGAGCACACAGTGGAAAATGACTGCTATGAGGCAGTGCTTGGCAGTGACGGGAAGCAGCTGCAGGACGAAGACGGGGAACTGCTCTGGACCCTGGTATGCGATCAGCTTGAGGTGCAGGAGCATGTTCATGGCAGAGATTGTTATCTGGAGCATGCGCATACGGAGGACTGCTATGAGGAAGGCCTGATCTGCGGTCTTGAGGAGCATGAACATACAGAAGCGTGTAAAATAGGTGAGACTATATTTTACTGTGCCGGCAGAATCCACGCGCATGTGGATAAATGCTATGATGGTGAAGAGCAGCTTGTCTGCGGATATGGAGACATAGTGATCCACACCCATGATGAGAGCTGTCAGGATACGGAGGGAGCCCTTATCTGTCCTTTGCCGGAGATGAAGGAGCATACCCACGGCGAGGAGTGTTATAACAGCGAAGGAAGCCTTGTGTGCCAGCTGCCGGAAGTATGGCTGCACACTCATGTGGATACCTGTTATGACAAAGATGGAAATCTGGCCTGTGGGAAACCGGAGATTCATGAGCATCATCACAGTGAGGATTGTTACCGGGCAGAAGTGAAAGAAGAGGAAACGCAGGAACAGCTTTATACAAAGAGCTGTGAGGGCGATGGATATATTGTTACTGTCAGCTACCGGGCAGACGCCAATATTCCGGAGGAAGCGGAGCTGATTGCAGAGCAGATCACCCAGGAGGAGAATGAGGCCCATTATGCAGAGCGGCAGGCTCAGTTCCAGAAGGCCCTGAAGGATGAGGGGGCAGCCATCCGGGCTCTGCTCAAGATAGGATTCTATCTGGATGGAGAAGAGATTGAGCCGGAAAGCGACGTAACGGTTACGGTACAGCTTCTGGATGAGAACGGACTGGCAGAGGGCGGCCCGGTAACAGTGGTTCACTTTGCCAAAGATGATACGGAGATTCTGGATGGAAGCCAGGTGAAGGACAGCAGTACGACCTTCCAGATGGGAAGCTTCTCAGAGATTGCCATCGGTTACCGGACAGGAGAAGAGGAATCTGCAGGAATCTATGTGTCCCAGGTCTTTACCTACGAGGATGATGCCGTTCAGATTACCTTCCATATTGAGGGCAATGCCCAGCCTCTGGACAGCCAGGAGAAACTGCCTTCTGAGGAAAATGGCGGTGATGACCAGGCTGAAAAACCGGCAGATACAGAGGAAGAAGGAACAGAGGCTGCCGGCACAGAGGAGGATCCGGAAGAGGATTCTCTGCCAGAGGTAACGGAAGACCTTCAGGGAGATGAGAAAGAACAGACAGAAATCCAGGAAAATGAAGATGCTGGAGAATATGATGAGACAGCAGCAAAAGACAATCAGCAGGAACAGAAAGAAGCCTTTGTCTTCAAAGTGGATCCGGTAAAAAAGAATACAGAGGAATATGAGACATTTCTCTCCTATGTAAATCAGAATGGCGGTGCAGAGGAATTGATCCGTATGCAGGTATTGTCCTACTCCCTGTTTTATGAAGGTGTGGAGCTGGATCTGGCCAACTGTCAGGTAACGGCAGAGATCACCACGGCTCCGGCGCTGCGGGAGCAGGTAGGCCGTTCCATTCCGGAGGCAGTGTCCTATCTGCGCAGTCATGAAGGAGACGCTGCGGGATCAGAGGGGACTGTTTTGGGAGGAACCGAGCCTGAGAAAGCTTCCGGACAGCCGGCAGAGACGACATCGGAAATGCCGGAAGAGGTGGAAGCACCGTCGTCAGATGGAAGCAAGAGAGAAGATACAGAGCCTGCAGAGGAAGAGAAAACCGATCCGGAAATGCCTGCAGAGGATTCAAAAGATGGATCCGGGGAAGCGGAGGAGTCTGCAGAGGAAGAATCAGCAGAGGAAAAGAATATGCAGGAGCCTTCCGAAGAACCGGCAGAAGATACCGTGGAAGATGGATCCGGAACAGACGCTCAGGCAGAGCAGACCCTTGGGAACGAGACGGAGCTTATCCTGACCGTAATGGAGCAGTCAGACAATGTAGAGATGAACGAGCTGGCCAATATTGTGTACGAGGAGACAGGAGCGCCTGCGGGGGAGACCATGGAGGTGATCCTCAATCGTCCCATGTTTGCTGTGAAGGCCTCCAATACGGCCAATCCTGCTTTTACCGTGCAGTATTATGCGAATCTGAATGTATTGGATGAAGAGGCCGCGCCGGGAAGCATAGCCCTTCCGGTAATTGATACCACAGGCGGGAAGCTTCCGGTGAACCAGACAGGATTTGAAGATGCATGGAAGATGCCGCTTAAGAACATATACGTGGATGGCACAGGGAAAGTTCTTAAGACCACAATGCTCACTGAGGTATACAAGTCCAGGCCCTACCGGTATATTGACGCGCCTACTCTGAACTACTTTAATGCCTTGATAGATAAACCCAATTACAGACTGGCAGAGATCTGGGTGAGCAAGGTGGCGCATACCGACTCCTGCTACAGGGTTATAGATGAAGAAACCGGGGAGAAAGAACGGATTTGCAGCCATGAAGAGCTGGAAAGTATTGATCCGGAGGACTGGAATGTTTACAGATACAGCAAAGAGATTCATTTTACGAACCGGGCAGTGTCAGAAAATGCTGTGCCAGGCGAAGATTCGGGATATATCTACATCGCCCAGGATGCCACTATCCGTCTGGTGTATGATGTGACAGATGAGCAGCCGAGTGTTCCGGTAACTTTCTATGATTATGATATCAGTGACGGCCGGATTTATGGAAACCGGGAAGATGCTCTTAAACGTCAAAATGGAAAATTTACAGATGGAAATCAGAACGACAATGTTTCATGGATTATAAATACGATGGAATCCGGAATCAACAATCCGGATAATTACAAAGATTATACAGGAAGCCAGGCAAAGCTGGCGTTCGGTAACGCCAATGCCGGAACACAGCTGGGAACAACACAGCAGTGGAAGAATGCGGGATATTCCAATCAAATCAACCGGCTTAACGGAAAAGTTGATGGTGCGCCGGGAAGCTATATGGGCTGTGCTTTTGGAATGGTGACAGGCCTGGATGCCAACGGGCATATACAGTATGCAGATGGCATCAATGCTCCGAAGCTGTTTAATGATGGAGATGCGGTAGGAAAGACTTCCTATGACAATTATTCTCTGCAGTTTGCCCGCAGCGGCGATACTTATACACTGAGCGCGGTTACAAAAAATGGCGGAGGAACTGTTGCAGGCGGACTGACGGACTTTACACACCCAGGAAGTTATACCAATATTTGGACCAATCATTTCTGGCCGATGGACAGTGTGGATTCCTGGGGAACGGATGGGCATGATCCAAAATCGGGTGCATCAAGTAACTATCCGAATCGAAATTTTGTGCAGAACGATAAGGGGACTTCGCCCCAGGATAAGGCGATGCCGCTTCCCAGATCGGATGATGGCAAGAACCACAATGCTTACTTTGGCATGGCTTATGAGGTAGAGTTTGAATTGTCAGAGGATTATGTGGGACCCCTGGAATATTATTTCTACGGGGATGACGATATGTGGGTGTTCCTGGACGGGCGGCTGGTCTGCGACATCGGCGGTGTCCACCGGTCAGTAGGCGAATACGTAAATCTTTGGGATTACCTGAACAAGGGAGAGCCCGGAGAACATACGCTG
>CATJHO010000099.1 GCA_949740535.1 uncultured Lachnospiraceae bacterium | reverse complement strand
GCAGAGGGAAGCTGGCTGTCCGTTCCGGTCATTGTTCTGCCCATGATTTTCTGTTTCCTGATCCGCTGGCCGCTGTTTGATCTGGGCTATAAAAAGTCCATTGCCATCCTGGAGGATGTCAGTGAAGCTTCTATGTTTGACAAGATCCAGAAGTTTGCTTCTGTGCTGGGCCTGATGGTGATTGGCGGGTTTATCCCAAGCATTCTTCAAAAGCTGCAGGTTACGCTCTCCTACACCAAGGAAATCACAGATGCGGTTACCGGGGAGGTGAACAGCCAGACTCTGGCTCTGCAGGAGATCTTCGATTCGATCCTGCCCTGCCTTCTGCCCGCCGCCGTAGCTGCTTTCGCCTACTGGCTGATTAAGACTAAGAAAGTAAAGCCTCTCCGGGCTCTGCTTATCATCGGCGTCATTGCCTTTGTGCTCGGCGTTGCCGGAATTCTCGGTGTATGATTCTACAGACTTTTTTCTCATAAAGGAGGTTCACAATGCAGGGAATTGTAATCGCCAGCCATGGCACCCTGGCGCAGGGCATGGAAAATGCAGCCGAATTATTCTTCGGCCCGGTTCCACAATTGAAAACAGTCTCACTGACCGCTGATTTAAGGCCTGAAGATTTCCGAACCAAGATGGAACAGGCTGTGAGGGAAGTTGATACCGGTGACGGCGTAATTATTTTATGTGATTTGCTGGGAGGCACTCCCTGCAACACTTCTGCTTATTTCATCTCGCCTTCCGTGAGGGTAATTGCCGGATTTAATCTGGCCGCTCTTTTGGGAATTATTGCCGAGCGGCAGACCAGTGCCGGAATCAATCTGGCAGATATCACCGACTCTGCCCGCAGTGCACTGGCTGACTTCTCGGAAATGCTGGAAAGCTGCCAGCCAGACAAAACTGCTACATAAAACTTTCATTTGGCAGGCTTTCCCCGGCCAAAGCGTGTATGTTCAGCAGACAAGGAATAACCGTATTAATTTAAAACAGCAGTGCCCGGCAGCAGTCATAGAAGAAATATCCTTCTACACAATTATCGAAGACCGCGGCCGGGTCTGCCAAACGGGAATGGAGAACGAAGATTATGGTAAAACATTTAAGAATTGATAACCGGCTCATCCACGGACAGGTAGCCGTGAACTGGAAAAGCCACGTAAATGCAGACGCCATCATTGTCTGCAACGATCAGGTGGCGGAAGATAAAATCTTAAGACTCACCTTACCTATGGCCGCCGCAGGAAGCAAGGTGCGTATCTTTAAGATCGACGAGCTGATTGCCTACGATCAGGAACATCCGGACGAAACCAAGTTTATTATCTGCAAGCTTGCATCTGACGCCCTGGAGCTCCTCCAAAAAGGACTTAAAGTGGAGGAATTGAACATCGGCAACCAGGCTCCCGTCCAGGGTACCAATTACACAATGGTCACCGGACAGATCGCCGTAACCCCCGAAGAGGCCGCTGACTATCGGGAGCTTGCCCGGCTCAACGGCGGAAAGCTGACTTCCCAGCTGATTCCCTCTTACCAGAAAGAGGATTTTCTTGCACTGCTTGAGAAGGCAGGATTGTAATAAATACAGGCCCCTGTCAAGAGCGGGCCGCCAAAAAAGAATCTCACAGATGAAACCAGCCGGTATAAAGCCTGCTGGTTTCATCTGTGAGATGTCTTTCATACTCTTTCTATCTCTGTTTTCATTTCCAGGACATCAATCCCGTCTGGTCCAATCCGTATAATAATAAGAATACCGCGAACCCACATAATACGTGTGGATATATTCAAAAGGCTCTCCCGTCTCCAGATAGGACACATGCGTATTGCACAGAAGGGCCTCATTCTCAACCGCGAGCAGTTCCGCCTGCTCTTTCGTGGGCATACAGGCTGTCATTTCTCCGTCCAGATAACTTCGTACCAGCCCCAGGATATTGTCAATATAGTCATAAAAAGACTTTTCCAGGCAGCTCAAATCAATAGCCGGAACACACTTACCGGAAATATAGGTATAGCTTATGGCCATAGGCAGATCGTTGCCCGTCCGCAGGCGCACAAAGTAGTGAATCAAGTCATCCTCCCCCAGCTGCAGCTTCCTGGCCGCATCCGGCACATCACGTCCTCTTTTTACCAGATACTCCAGAAGCTTTGCCCCCGGCTTCAGCCCCAGAGAAATCATATCCTCCGAAAATCCGCTGGCAGTATTAAACTTGGTAGCTCCCTTTGGTACCCGGACGAAGCTTCCCTTTCCGGGAACCCGGTAGATGTAGCCTGCATTCACCAGATTGGAGAGGGCCCGGTTAATGGTGGTGCGGCTTACGCTGTATTTTTTACAGAGCTGCTCCTCCGTCATAATCTGATCGTTTGGCTTCAGCTCTTTTCCCGCGATAGATGCAATAATATCCTGCTCTATCTGCTTATAAACCGACTGTTTTCTTTCCATTTGTTCCTTCACTGCTCCTTATTGTATTGGCCGGATCTGCCCGCCCTCTCTGTTTCAATATGTTCAGTATAGCGAATTCTTTCTGCTATTACAATTGTTAATTACACAAAAAGACACCTGTCTCTGTTTCTATACCGCACATACATACACGTTTTCATCCCCTGAATCTTAATTCCTGTTTTTTCCGCAAACGGGATAAAGTTCCTGTTCTTTTCTTCCGATATACAATATATAACACAGAAAATCTTCACACTCCCATCAGGGAAAAAGCTGCTGTTCCATATGCCAGACAGCACACCCGGAAAGGACGCTTGTTTTATGCCGCGAATCATTGATTACACCTATCTGCTTCAAAGTATGCTGGGGACCAAAAGCGCCAATCCCCTTGGAAGCTTTCAGCTGTCTCAGATAAACAGCAGTTCCGTGCAGGCCCAGTTAAAGGCAGCCGGAATCAATACCAACAGCAATCAGTACAAGGCCGTTATGAAGGAAATGATGAAAAGCGGAAACGGCTCTATGTTTACCAATGTCCAGGCCATCAAAAACCTTATGAAGGGTTACGACCAGGACGGCGACTATATCTGTCCCATCACCGGCCTGGCGGGTCTTCTGCTGACAGAAGAGAACCTGGCAGAGAAACATCGAATCACTGCCATCCCTGAAAGCAGCCGGGAGGAAATGTTTCAGCTGACAAAAAGGGAATTTCTTCGGGAAAACGGTGTCTGCAACGGCGATACCACACGCCGGTCCGACGTCTACACCAGCCTGTATCGAAAAATGCCCAAAAAGGACCGCCTGGCCGCCGGAAATACCATGCAGCAGTACGAAAGTGCTTACCGGCAGGCCTTTCTTCAGGCTGTGCAAAAAGCAGATCCCGGCTGGGAGCTGGGTATGCCCATCAAGTACGGCGTCCTGGACGGCATAACCAGAGAATCTGTGGAAGCCGAACTCAGGCAGTCCGGCAGTATGCTTACCGGATCTGCCGTGGACAGAAAAGCTTAAGCAGGGGAAAGCTCTTTCCCCTGCTTATACTTTCTTGCTTATCTTTTATTTCTGAGAAGCCAGATAAGCGGCTTTTCCATCCTCGTAAAGATTCTTCCCCTCGCTGTCAATAATCACCACAAGAGGCATATCCTCCACATAGAGCTTCCGAAGGGCCTCCGCGCCCAGATCCTCATAAGCGATCAGCTCGCACTTCTTAATGCACTTGGCAAGAAGCGCGCCGGCCCCGCCAATGGCGCCGAAGTAAACGCCGTGATACTTCTTCATGGCATCCACAACCTCCGGCAGTCTGGCACCCTTGCCGATCATGCCTCTTGCCCCCACCGACATCATAGTAGGTGCATAAGCGTCCATC
>CATJHO010000098.1 GCA_949740535.1 uncultured Lachnospiraceae bacterium | reverse complement strand
CGGCTGTATTTACGGATATCCGGACTTGCCATATGACAATGGATTTTTCGGGCGGTACGGCGGATGGCATCAGTGTTGTGAACTTTAAACCTACCGTGCGGGATTTGGATGGGATTTTCAGGCCTGCGCCCAGGAATGTAAAGCTGGTAATGAAAGCAGACAGAGAGAGATTTGCAGATATCATGTATGAACTGTTGAAGCAGGGAAATTAAGACTTGCGATTTCGAATCCGTGGGGTTATCTTATAAGAGAAGGATGCTCTTATTATGAATATTAAAGATATTGCAGGAATTTGCGGGGTTTCCCCCTCTACGGTTTCAAAAATACTGCACGGCAGAGACGCGGATATCAGTGCAGCCACACGGAAAAGAGTTCTGGATGCTGTCAAGGAATACCAGTATATGCCGTATTCAAAGGTGATTCGGAATGCTTCCTATAAGAGTAATGTAATAGGCGTTCTGATGTCCGGGGAAGAATACGGTGCAGGGGAGCTGCTCTATGCCATTGAGCAGGCTGCTTCCGACAATGGATACAGTACGATACTGTGCAACACACAGGGGGACGGGAAAAGGGCGTTTCGCCATATCCATGTTTTACAGAATAAAAAAGTAGACGGAATGATCTGCATCAGCCAGAAAAGGGAGCTGATGCAGAATTTTGACGCGCCTGTTGTCTGGGTAGAAAAAGGCAGGACAGAGAATCCTGGTGAGAACGCGGAAGCGGTTTATTATGAGGAGGAAGAGGCAGGATATCTTGCAGTAAATTATCTCATAGAAAAAGGGCATACAAAGATTTCCTGTATTCTGTCAGAAGGTGACGAAGCTGTTGAGGCAGGCTGCAGGAGAGCGTTTCAGGAAAATCAGCTGTTTTTGAACGGGGAATTGATTTTCCGCGGCGCGGTAGAAGAGATACGTGAGGCCGGGCTTACCAGATATCTGGATATGGGCAGTACAGCTGTGGTCTGCAGGGATGCAGAGACGGGAAATCTCGTCTGTGAACGACTCAGGGAACGCGGGGTGCTTGTGCCTGGAAATGTCTCTGTAATCAGTGTGAGAGACAGCGCGCTGGCACAGAAAATGCTCCCCCGGCTGACGGCGGTACATGTGCCTTTTGAGCAGCTGGCTGAGGCGGCTGTGGGAAAGCTGCTGGAAATGATAGAAAAGCAGGAGCCTTCGGATGAGTTTGAAAAGAGATGGAAGCTTTCTGTTGTGGAACGCAGCAGCGTGAAACCGCCGCTGAGACATATTCAGGGCGGAAAAATTGTAGTAGTTGGGAGCCTGAATATGGACTGCATGGTCAATGTGTCCCACATTCCCACCAACGGAGAGACACTCAGCTCTCATTCGCTGCAGTTCCTGCCAGGCGGCAAGGGAGCAAACCAGGCAGTGGGTGTGGGGAAGCTGGATGGACAGGTGTATATGATTGGCTGTCTGGGAAATGACAGCGATGGAAAGGAAATCTATAATAATCTGGTAAACAGCGGCGTTAAAATAGAGGGTGTCATCTTTGATAATGCATTAGCTACCGGAAAGGCTTATGTTAATGTGGCTCCTGACGGCGAGAGCACGATTGTGGTTTATCCGGGAGCGAACAGCCGGCTGGACTGCAGTCAGATACAGCGGTTTGGATATCTGCTGAACAATGCAAAATACTGCCTGCTGAATCTGGAGCTGGAAGAAGAGGTTGTAGAGTATACCATCCAGAAATGTAAAGCTAAAAACGTGGAAGTGATCCTGAAACCATCGGTGGTGGAGAAGGTAAAGGAAAGCCTCTTTGAGAAAATCGATTATTTTATTCCCAATGAAAAAGAGCTCAAACAGCTGGTTCAGGGGCCGGTGGGCATAGAAGAGAAAGCAGAAGTGCTCTTTGAGAAGGGGGTAAAGAATGTAATTGTCACTCTGGGGCACAAGGGCTGTTATCTTCGGAATCAGGAATATGCCCGCTTTTTCCCGGCTGCTGATTTTTTCCCGGTGGATACAACTGGGGGAGCCGATGCGTTTATCAGCTGCTTTGCAGTCTATATGAGCGAGGGTTACAATATTATAGAGGCCATAGGTTTTGCAACCTATGCGGCCGGCATCTGTATTACGCGTCTGGGCGTACAGACAGCGCTTACCAATCGAACGGGATTGGAGCTCTATGCAGATGAGATCTGGGAAAAGTTTTTGAAAGGAAAGGAAGGAAATCTATGAGCGATGTAATTCAGAATATGATAACAAGAAGAAGCGTCCGCAGATACAAGCCGGATATGGTTCCAAGGGATGTGGTGGAGAAAATTGCAGAGGCTGGGACTTATGCGGCCACTGGGCTGGGAACCCAGTCACCCATTATCATTGCAGTTATGGACAAAGAAGTCCGGGACAGGCTGTCCAGGTTAAATGCGAAGATTCTGAATTCAGATTCAGATCCCTTCTATGGGGCGCCGGTGGTTCTGATTGTTCTGGCGGAGAAAAAATATATGACCCACACTTACGATGGAACGCTTGTGATGGCCAATCTTATGCTGGCAGCCCATGATCAGAAGCTTGGAAGCTGCTGGATTCACCGGGCCAAAGAGGAGTTCGAACTGCCGGAAGGCAGGGAATTCTTAAGATCTCTGGGAATTGAGGGAGATTATGAGGGAATCGGCCACTGCATTCTGGGCTATACCGACGGTCCGGAACCAAAAGCAGCGCCCCGGAAAGAATCTTATGTCTATTTTGTTGAGTAGAAGGAACTGTCAGGAGACAAAGATATGAAGTACGATTTTGATAAAGTCATCAATCGAAAAGGGACGAACAGCATCAAATATGATTTTGCAGTTGAAAAAGGGAAGCCGGAGGATATACTGCCTCTCTGGGTGGCGGATATGGATTTTCAGACGGCTCCCTGTATTTTAGAAAAGCTTAAGTCAGCTGCGGAGAATGGAATTTTTGGTTATAGTGACAGCAAAGAAGACTACTTCCAGGCAGTGTCCGGCTGGTTTCGGAAGCATTTTGACTGGGAAGTGGACCGTTCCTGGCTGATCAAGACGCCGGGCGTGGTGTTTGCCATTGCCATGGCAGTGAGGGCATTTACAGAAGAGGGAGACGCTGTTCTGATACAGCAGCCGGTGTATCATCCCTTCCTGGCATCCATCAAGAATAACCGGCGGATGCCGGTCAATAACCCGCTGAAGCTTGTGGACGGACATTATGAGATTGACTTTGAAGATTTTGAAAGGAAAGCGGCTCGGCACCAGGTGAAGCTTTTTATTCTCTGCAGTCCGCATAATCCGGTAGGGCGGGTGTGGAGAGAGTGGGAGCTGCGCAGACTGGGGGATATCTGTGTGAAGCATGGAGTGCGGATTGTCAGTGATGAGATCCACGGTGATTTTGTATATCCGGGTTACCGCCATATGGTTCTGTCATCCCTTTCGGAAGAATATGCACAGATTACGATTACCTGTACGGCTCCCAGCAAGACCTTCAACCTGGCCGGGCTGCAGGCTTCGAACATTTTCATTCCCAACAGAGAGCTCAGAGAGAAATTCCGGGAAACCATAGAAGCTGCCGGTTATGGACAGATAAATCTTATGGGTATGGCAGCCTGTCAGGCGGCCTATGAGGGAGGAGAGGAATGGCTTTCTCAGCTGAAAGCATATCTTCTGGAAAATCTGAACTTTGTGCGCGGATTTTTGGAGACAAGGCTTCCCGGCGTCCGCCTGATTGAGCCGGAGGGAACATACCTTGTCTGGCTGGACTTCCGGGAGCTCAGCCTCAGTGAGGAAGAACGGGAAGATCTGATTGTAAATAAAGCCAGGCTGTGGCTGGACAGCGGCGGGATGTTTGGTCCGGAAGGCAGAGGATTTGAGCGGGTGAATATAGCCTGCCCCAGATCGATACTTGAGAAGGCATTTCTCCAATTGGAGAGAGCGGTCAATCATTAAAGAGGTTTTTTATGCTTCTCCGGCGATCACCTTCTCAATCCCCTTCATATCGGCGGCAATATCCGTAAAGGAACTCCAGTAGCTGCCAATCAGTTTCCTGGTGGAGGCAAGGCAGTACAGATCCAGAAGGGCGTCATGCATACCAGCTTCCGAGCTGCGGTTTAAGGTCCGGGCCTCATTGCTTAAGATACGTCCGGGAAAGGTCTTTCTAAGAAGAGCTTCCTCTTCCATATCGTCGGTGGCCAGAAAGAAACGGGTTTCCGGTTCAGCTTCCAGCTCTTTGTGCATAAGAGCCAGGAATTGTTCTGTGGTGCTCTTTCCCATGGAGACTGTATTGTCAGTCCGGCGGATATGAACGCCTACACAGCGGTCTCCAAAGGAAGCGGTGACAGCTTCGATGCGCTTCTTAAGAGGGGCAGCAGGCACATAAAAATGATAGTCATGGGAAGGATAAAAATGTTCCCAGGTAAAAAGATAGACGGGATTCTTCAGACTTTCGTAAAAGTCTTGGTGGAGGATGCCGTCTGTTTTGTGGTTGAGAATATCGTCGTTGCCAAAGCGCTGCCGGGCGGTAAGCTGATAGAAAAGCTTGCGGGGATCTAAAAGGGAACGGATATTGATGATCCGGATCTCAGTCACCGGCTGGAACAGGGATTCAAAGGAGCAGTTGAGCTCCGGGCAGAGATACCACAGAACGATCAGCCGTTCTCCCCGTTTCTTTGCCAGCTCCCATGCGGAATTAATCACCCGCATCCTATTGCATAAACCGCCTGAAGGTTGTATTATTAACATAGTATGGTCTGCCTTTCTTTAGAAAAATAGGGACTGAATCTAAATTAAATTCTTAGTATTTCAGTACTTTAGTATACCATATTTCAAAGCAAAAGAAAATATCAGAGTAATGGCAGAAGGCGGAATAATTAACGTAACCGCGGCCGTATAAGGAGAACCATGATATCACAGAAAATCAAAAACCTGTTTCTGCGCCAGAGTTATCAGGACGCATGGGAAGAGTATGAGAAATCTCTTACAAAAAAATATTTTATCCGCTGGGATTATGTAATCCTGACGGCCTCCAACGAGGAGCAGGCGGCCGCTTATCAGGCGCAGCTGGATGACAGGCTTGAGCAGGGCAGGCTTCCGGCCCAGACAGTTTACAAGGTACTGCCGGATCCGGAAGGAAAGCGGGTGGGATCCGGCGGAGCTACCTTTCATGTGATGAAATATATCAGTGAGCAGGGGGAGGAAGAGCAGTGCTTTCGGAATAAACGGATCCTTGTGATTCACTCCGGCGGAGATTCCAAGCGGGTGCCCCAGTATTCTGCCTGTGGGAAGCTGTTTTCCCCGGTTCCCAGAGAGCTTCCGGACGGACGGCGCTCCACGCTGTTTGATGAGTTTATCATCGGCATGTCGGGAATGCCTGCCCGTTTAAAAGAGGGAATGCTGGTACTGTCGGGGGATGTACTGCTGTTGTTTAATCCTCTGCAGGTAGATGTGGCTTTCAAAGGGGCAGCGGCCATCTCCATCAAGGAAGATGTGAGAATCGGACAGAATCACGGTGTTTTTCTGAGTGATTCGGAAGGATATGTGGGGAATTTCCTCCACAAGCAGGGGACAGAGCAGCTGCACCGCATGGGGGCAGTGAACTGCCAGGGTGCGGTGGACCTGGACACAGGGGCGATTCTGCTGGACTGCGATCTGCTGGAGCATCTGTTTGGGCTGATTGGGGAAAACGGAAAAATCGTGGAGGAGAAATATGCCCGCTTTGTCAATGACAAGGCCCGCATCAGCTTCTATGGGGACTTTTTGTATCCCCTGGCTTCCCGCTCTACGCTGGAACAGTACCTGAAGGAGAATGCAGAAGGCGAGATGTGTGAAGAACTGCTCAGCTGCCGCCGGGAAATCTGGGACGCGGTTCATTCCTATTCTCTGAAGCTTATCTGCGTGGCTCCGGCCCGGTTTATTCATTTCGGTACCACCAGAGAGCTTCTGAGCCTTATGGCAGAGGAGGTTGACAATTTTGAATTTCTGGACTGGCGGGGACAGATCTTCGGTGTGGAGGAGCATCCGGGGGCCTGTGCCTACAGCAACAGTTATATAGAGAAGAATACACAGACTGCCTCTTCTTCCTACATTGAGGACAGCTATATCTATGAGGGAACCCGGATAGGGGAATCCTGTGTGATTGCGGCTGTAACCCTGCGGGGAGAGCAGATTCCGGACGGCACCGTGCTGCATGGCCTGAAGCAGAAAGACGGAACCTTTGTGGTGCGGGTTTACGGAGTGGATGACAACCCCAAGGAGAGTATGGAGGAAGGATGCACATTTCTGGGAGTGCCCTTGGAGAGGTTCCTGAAAGCTGCCGGTCTTAAGCCGGAGCAGGTATGGAAGGGTGAAAGACATTGTCTGTGGGATGCAGATATATATCCGGCGTGTAAGACCATCGGCGGGGCGGTGGATGCCGCTGTGCTGATTCTTGGCCTGGCCGCCGGGAAGAGGGAGCGGGCGCAGGAGTACCGTGCCTTGCGCCGGCTGAGTCTTCGGGAGAGCTTTGAAGAGGCTGATATCCGGGAGATAGCTGCCTGGCAGGCGAAATTGAATACCCAGGTACGGATTACCCGGTTTCTGCTGGCGCTTAAGGAGCGCAGAAGCGTGTCAGATGCTGTGGCTGTATTTGGCAGCCAGGGTATGACGGCTGGAGAGCTTACAAAGCTGAAGGAAATTGCGGAGGAGTCGGAGTTCGGGCTTCGTATGCGTCTGTATTATTATCTGTCCAAAATGACCAGAGGACATGAGAGCGAAGAACTGGAGGATAAATGCTTCCGCTATATCTGCGACAGCTTGTATGACGCAAGTATTGGAAACACACCTGTGGAGGAGCAGTATCATATTACCAGGGAAGAAGTGAAAGTAGAGCTTCCGGTCCGGGTGAATTTCGGCGGGGGATGGTCAGACACGCCGCCTTACTGCAATGAACATGGCGGGACGGTGTTGAATGCGGCGGTGAAACTGAATGGAATTCGGCCGGTGATTGTCACGGTACGGCGGATGGAGAAACCCTGTATTGCTCTGGCCAGCACGGATTCCGGGGCTTATGAGGAATTTACAGATATCCGGCGTCTTCAAAGCTGCCGGGATCCCTTTGACACTTACGCACTGCATAAGGCGGCCCTGCTAGCCTGTGGGATTGTACCTCTTGAGGGAGAGCTTTCCTTTGAGGCGCTTATGAAAAAGCTGGGCGGAGGTCTGTATCTCTCCACAGCAGTGATGGGAATTCCCAGAGGATCCGGTCTTGGGACAAGCAGCATTCTGGCAGGGGCCTGTGTGAAGGCGCTTTTTGCATATATTGGAAAAGAAGTTACGGAAAATGATTTGTATACCCATGTGCTCTGTATGGAGCAGCTGATGAGCACCGGCGGCGGCTGGCAGGATCAGGTGGGCGGTCTTACGGAAGGGATCAAGCTTGTGACCACGAAACCGGGGCTTCTTCAGGAGATTCATGTGGAACATCTGGTGCTGCCAGGGGAGGCGATGGAGGAGCTTCAGGAACGCTTCGTGCTGATCTATACAGGACAGCGCCGTCTGGCCCGGAACCTTCTGCGGGAAGTGGTAGGCGGTTATATTGGCTCCAATCCCAATTCCATCGAAGTTCTCTATGAGATTCAGCGGACGGCTGTGCTGATGAAGTTTGAGCTGGAAAAAGGAAATATCGACAGATTCGCGGAGCTTCTGGAGCGGCACTGGGAGCTGTCCAAGCGCCTGGACGGCGGCAGTACCAATACCTGCATTGACCAAATCTTCTTAAGCTGCCAGGATCTCTTGGCGGCCCGGATGATCTGCGGCGCAGGCGGCGGCGGATTTCTGCAGGCGGTATTGAAAAAGGGGCATACCAAAGAAGAACTGCAAAACCGGATCCGCAGTGTGTTTCAGGACAGCGGTGTAGATGTGTGGGACTGCGAGTTGTGTTAAGGAGACGAAACGAATTTGAAAGTAATGCAGATTAATACGGTATGCGGCAGCGGCAGTGTGGGCCGGATTACGGTAGATTTGATACATGCTCTGGAGGCAGAGGGGAATGCCGGTATGGCGGCCTTTGGCCGGAGAGAAGCGCCCCAGGGGGTGAATGCCTGTAAGTTTGGCACCAGTCTGGATATGGGGATTCATGTGCTCCACACCTTTTTTAAGGGAGAACACGGCTTTGCATCCAGGAAGCAGACCGGGCGGCTGCTTGCAAAGATCAGGGAGTATGATCCGGATGTGATTCACCTCCACAATATCCATGGATTTTATCTGGATGTGGAACAGCTTTTCGCGTATTTAAAGGAAGCGGGAAAACCGGTAGTCTGGACCCTTCACGACTGCTGGAGCTTTACAGGGCACTGTGCGCATTTTGACTATATCGGCTGCATGAAGTGGAAAACCGGCTGTGAAAGCTGCGCCCAGTATAAGAATGTTTATCCCTATGCACTGTTCCGGGATAATTCCAGAGAGAACTATCGCAGGAAGAAGGCGGCTTTTACCGGCGTTCCCCATCTGACCATTGTGACGCCCTCGCGCTGGCTGTCCCGTTTTGTGAAGGAATCCTATCTGAAGGAATATCCGGTGCGGGTGATTCCAAACGGAATTGATTTAGAAAGGTTCCATCCGGCAGACAGGGGGCTTAAGAAGCGGCTGGGGATGGAAAAAAAATTTATTCTTCTGGGTGTTGCAGGTATGTGGGAGGAGCGGAAGGGTTATGCTTACTTTGAGGGGCTGGCAGATCGGCTGGATGAATCCTGTCAGATTATTCTGATTGGTCTCTCTAAAAGGAAGCTTATGAAACTCCACCCCAAGATTCACGGAGTTATGCGCACGGACAGTATTGAAGAGCTGGCAGAATATTATTCCATGGCGGATGTGTATGTGAATCCCACCCTGGAGGATACCTTTCCCACCACCAATCTGGAGGCCCTGGCATGCGGGACGCCGGTGATTACTTTTGCGACCGGGGGGAGCGTGGAATCCGTGGATGAGGAGACAGGGAAAATTGTGCCGCGGGGGGACGCTGAGGCCCTTTTCAGGGCAGTTTTAGAGCTTCAAAGAGAGCCGTCCAGGCGGGCTGCATGTCTTAAGAAAGCGGCGGGATATAACAAGGAGGATCGGTTCCGGGAGTATCTGTCTTTGTACCGGGAGCTTTGGGAGGAGAGAGATGGATAAACCCAGGGTATCAATTGTAACAACTACCTACAATGACAAGGAGAGTCTGCAAAAGACCATCCGTCAGGTACAGCAGCAGGACTATGAGAACCTGGAATATATCATTGTGGACGGCGGATCAGCAGACGGGACGCTGGAGGTGCTCCGGAAGGCCCAGGAAGCCTTTGGGGACAGCCTGCGGTGGATTTCGGAGCCGGATCAGGGGATTTACGATGCATTGAATAAGGGGCTTCGCATGGCATCCGGGGAAATTCTGGGATGCTGTTTTGACCGGTTTGCCGGTCCGGATGTGATTTCCCGGATGGTTGAAATAATTCTGCGGGAAGGAACGGACGGAGTACATGGAGATCTCTGCTATATGGAAGGAGAGCGGGTTGTGCGCCGCTGGCATCAGGGGCAGGGAAAAATACGTTTTGGATGGATGCCGGGACATCCCACCCTGTATCTGCGCAGACAGGTCTATGAAAAATTCGGTTACTACAAAACCGATTACCGGATTTCAGCGGATTATGAGTTTATGATCCGGATTCTGAAGGATGGAAAGGTGAAGCTTTCTTATCTGCCGGAGATTCTGATTTATATGGAGCATGGAGGAACCAGTACCAGCAGCCTGGGCGCTTATCTGGAGGGTATGAAGGAAGGCCATCGTGCCCTGAAGGAGAACGGAGCGGGGATGGCCTGGTTTACAGATGTATGCCGGACCCTGCGTGTACTTGCACAATTTGTGAAAAAGAGGTAAACTAAGGATACTTTAGGGTGAAGAAGTTAAATTTGAGGGGATTTTGCACCGAAAAAAGCGACAGAAGGTGATTGGAATTGGAACTAATCTATCAGATTACAAATGAATTTTGGAAGAGGTTTTGGGGCTGGATAAAGGAGGAGAAGAACCAGGAGCGCTTTCTCTGGGCCTGCCTTGGAATCAGCCTGCTGCCTATATTGGCGCTCAGTTTCTTTAACCATCCGGTTATGGATGACTTTAATTACGGAATTCTGACGCATCAGGCCTTCGTGAACAACAAAGGGCTGGGCTGTGTGATTCCGGTGCTTCAGGCGGCAGTCCAGCGTTCCGTGAATCTGTGGCATGGCTGGCAGGGGACCTTTACCTTTGCCTTTATCGGAGCTCTGCGCCCTTCGATTTTTACGGAGAAGCTGACGTTTACCCATACCTTTATTCTGCTGGCGCTGTTGATTACAGGGATTGTTTATTTTTCCAGGATCATTCTTCATCGGATGCTGGGTCTGTCCAGGCACATCGCAATGGGCGTGGCAGCAGTCGTTCTGATACTCTGCATACAGTATGTGCCAGTGGGACTGGAGGCTTTTTACTGGTGGATTGGAAGCGTGGGCTACACCGGGCTTTTCGGCGTGATGCTTGTGCTCTTTGCTAAAGTATTTTTGAGCAGGTATGAAAAGCATATTTCTGCAAAACGTATGGCGGGAATGACAGCTATGGCGTTCCTGCTGTCCGGCGGCATGTATCCTGTATTACTGCTGACAGCTGTAGTGCTGGCGCTGAATCTTCTGGATGTGCTGATTGCAAAGCAGTATGATAAGAGAATAAAGATTCAGATAACGGCGCTGAATATCGTGTTTTTTGCGGGATTTATCCTGAATGTGGCGGCGCCGGGCAATCGAAAGCGTCAGTCGAATTTCGATCCCCGCACGCCTCTGGAGGCTGTTTATAAGTCATATACCAAGTCTCTGGACTATCTCTTTGAGTGTACCAATGTGGTGATTGCGCTGGTGATGATCGGTCTCTTTGTTTATATGCTGTACAAGCTTAAGAATACAAAGTTTTCCTTCCGGTGTCCTTTGATGTTTACGCTGGTGAGCTACAGCATGGTGGTAGTCATGTGGGTGCCGGCCATCTATGCAGTGCGGTTTATTTCCGGAGGCCGTTACTACAATATCCTTTATTACGGCGTGATTCTCTTCTATACGGCGAATGCCGTCTACTATGCGGGCTGGCTGAGGCGTAAGTATGAGGCTTGTGAAGAGCAGATGCAGGCGCTTGTCCGGAATGCGGCGCCCATGCTGCTGGGTGTTTTGGGGATTCTCTGTGTGGTTCTGGGATTCCTGAAGATCAATGTGGTGCGGGATCTGGAGGAGATAACCTCGGCCACAGCGTTAAAGTCTATGGTTTACGGGGAAGCCCAGGTGTACCATAAGGAGATTAAGGAGCGGGAGGCCATGTATCATGATCCCAGTCTTCGGAGGGTAGAGGTGCAGGAGGTTACGTATCGTCCGGAGCTTCTGTATTTTGGAACCCTGACGCCGGATCCGGAGGAGAGCCGGAATCAGGCTATGTGTGCCTATTATGATAAAGATTATATGGTAAAAATCGTTCCTGAAGAGGAGACCGGGGATGAGACCAATACGGACGGGGAGCACGAAGAAGCAGCACAAGAGGGAGAAGGCGGATGAAATGTCTGGTGATTATTCCGGCATATAACGAAGAAGAAAATATTGTGCGGGTGATAGAGAGCTTAAAGGAGCACTGTGCAGACTGTGATTATGTGATCATCAATGACGGATCCGCGGACAATACGGCCGGACTGTGCCGGAGGATGGGTTTTGAGCTGATTGATCTGCCGGTCAACTTAGGGCTTGCGGGAGCCTTTCAGACAGGGCTCAAATACGCTTACCGGCGGGGTTATGACTATGCTATTCAGTTTGACGCGGACGGGCAGCACCGTCCGGAGTTTATCGGGCCCATGCTGGAGAAGATACAGGAGGGCTATGATATTGTCATCGGTTCCCGGTTCGTGACAAAGAAGAAACCGCATTCCCTGCGGATGCTGGGGAGTAATCTGATTTCCCTGGCCACATGGATGACTACCGGCAGAAAGGTAAAGGATCCTACTTCCGGTATGCGTATTTTCAATAAGAAAATGATTGCTGAGTTCGCTCTGAATCTGAATTACGGGCCGGAACCGGATACCATTTCTTATCTGCTGAAGCAGGGTGCAACCATCGCTGAGGTTCAGGTGGAGATGGATGAGCGGATCGCAGGAGAGAGCTATCTGAACCTTTCCCGCTCTGTTATGTATATGCTGCGGATGCTGCTGTCCATTCTGTTTATTCAGAACTTCCGAAAACGCAGGGAGGTGAAAGTCCGATGACGCTGATATTTCGAATTCTGTTGATTGTGGTGTCGCTGTTTACCACCTGCTATATCCTGAAACGGATCCGTCAGTCGAAGCTGCAGATCGAGTATGCGATTTTCTGGATTTTGTTTTCCGGTGTGTTGATTGTATTCAGCGTATTTCCCTGGCTGGTATCCCTGTTTACCCGGATGATTGGAATGCAGCTGCCGGTAAACTTTATCTTTCTTCTGTTTATTTTTGTGTTGATGGTAAAACTGTTCTTTATGACGATTGAGCTGTCCACACTGGAAAATAAAGTAAAAGACTTGACACAAGAGCTGGCGCTGGAAGAAAAAGAGCGCCGGGACGAGCAGAAGGATGAGGCAGTGTCAGAGACTGCGGAACGGGAGTAGCGCTTAAACAGCAGTCCCCAGAGCCATGCCCCAGAAGGATTTACAGACGGTAATTAACGGCTGGAAATGCTTCTCCATCAGGGGCAGGCGCAGGGTGCTGCGGAACTGGAATTATTTAAACAGCAGTCCCCGGAGCATGCCCCAGAAGGATTTACAGACGGTAATTAACGGGTGGAAATGCTTCTCCATCAAGGGCAGGCGCAGGGTGCTGCGGAACTGGAATAGGAGATAAATATGAAAAAGATTATGGTAACAGGCTGCAACGGCCAGTTGGGCCGGGCGGTCAACGAACAGTATGCGGGAAGCACAGAGTACGAGCTTGTAAATACGGATGTCGGCGAGCTGGATATCACAAAGGTGGAGGATGTGCTGGCGTTTGTCAGAGAGGTGAAGCCCTGCGCCATTATCAACTGCGCTGCCTACACCAATGTGGATAAATGTGAGACAGATGTAGACCTGGCTTATAAAATCAATGCGGTCGGCGCCAGGAATCTGGCTGTTGCAGCTACAGATGTGAAAGCAAAACTGATGCATATTTCTACCGATTATGTATTTCCGGGAGATGTGTGTGAAAAGCCCTTGACGGAATTTGACACAACCGCGCCCAAGAGTATGTACGGGGCAACTAAGCTGGCAGGAGAGAATTTTGTCCGGGATTTTGCAGATCGGTTTTTCATTATCCGGACTGCCTGGCTGTACGGAGACGGACATAATTTTGCAAAGACCATGCTGAAGCTCTCAGAGACCAACGACACCATAGGCGTGGTAATGGATCAGGTGGGAACGCCTACCAGCGCCAGAGAGCTGGCCAGGGCCGTGAAGTATCTGCTGCCCACGGACAATTACGGTTTGTTCCATGGAACCTGTGAGGGGGATACCAACTGGGCAGAATTCGCAGCAACGGTTTTACGTCTGGCAGGAAAAAGGACAACCATTGAACCCATTACGTCCCAGGAGTATAAGCGCCGTTTCCCGGCTTCTGCCGATCGGCCGGCCTACTCCATTCTGGAGAACTATATGCTGAAGCTGACGACGGATTTCACCTTTGCCAGCTGGCAGGATGCCATTGAAGTATATATGAAGGAGCTGCTTTCCTAGCATTTATCTGGAGAGTAAAGACAGGAGAGGCAAGGAGACGTTTAGGGCTGTAATACAAGAAGGAGAAGCATTCCATGACAGGAACTGATATTTTATATCTGGTGATTCCCTGCTATAACGAAGAGGCAGTACTGCCGGAGACGGCGGCCAGGCTTCTGGAAAAGATGAATTCCATGTTTGAACGGAATCTGATTTCCAGAGAGAGCAGGATTATGTTTGTGAACGATGGCTCCAGGGATCGGACATGGGAAATGATAGAGGAATTCCATGCCTCCAATCCGATCTATTCCGGGGTGAAGCTTTCTCGGAATAAAGGCCACCAGAACGCCCTGCTGGCGGGCTTGATGACAGCCAGGGAGAAAGCGGACATGACGATTTCGCTGGATGCGGATCTGCAGGATGATATTGACATTATTGATGAAATGGTGGAAAAGTATTATGCAGGAAATGATATCGTTTACGGGGTGCGCAGTGCAAGAAAGACAGACACGTTTTTTAAGAAATTTACAGCGCAGGGATTCTATAAAATAATGCAGGCGATGGGGGTAGATATTGTATACAACCATGCGGACTACCGGCTGATGAGCAGGCGGGCATTGGAGGCTCTGGCGGAATTTAAAGAAGTCAATCTGTTTCTGCGGGGAATTGTGCCTCTGATTGGATTTTCTTCAGATGTGGCAGCCTACGAACGGCATGAGCGTTTTGCCGGAGAATCCAAATATCCTTTGAAGAAAATGCTTTCCTTTGCCACGGATGGAATTACCTCCTTTAGTATCAAACCCATCCGGATGATTACCACCTGCGGTTTTCTGATCTTTGCGGCCAGCCTGCTGATGCTGGTGTATTCTCTGGTGGTTCATTTCGCAGGCAGGACTGTGCATGGGTGGACCAGTATGATTGTGTCCATCTGGGCGATCGGCGGACTGCAGCTGCTGGCTATCGGCGTAGTGGGTGAGTATATCGGGAAGATTTATTTGGAGACCAAGGAACGGCCGAAATATATTATTGAAAAAGTTCTGGATGCGGAATAAGTTTATATAATAAGGCCGAACCGGAAAAATAGGAGCATGTGATGAAAAAGCTTTTGGATAAATACCAATGGGACCGGGCGGATATTCTGTATCTGCTTGTGATGACGGTGATCGGTCTGGCTGTCCGGGGAATTCTGCGGGTGGTGACAACCGTGGACTGGGAGATGTACTGGGATCCCTGGATCTCGGATCTGAAGGAGATGGGTTTTTCCTATCTGGCCACAGACCGTTATGACTACGCGCCCTCCTTTGTCTATATTCTGTGGGTGATCAGCAGGCTTCCCGTCAATCCCATGACAGGGTACAAGGCCATCCATATGACATTGGATTTTGTGGCGGCAGCCGTGATGGGCAGGATTGTATTCGAGACTACGGGAGATAAGATAAAGAGCTTCTGTACCTACGGTCTGATGCTGATTATTCCCACGATCTGGGCAGACAGCGCCCTCTGGGCTCAGTGTGATATTATATTTATGCTTTTTGTGATGCTCTGCTTTTACTATCTCTTTCAGGAGAGGCCTAATCGGGCCATGTTTTTTTATGGACTGGCCTTTGCCTTTAAGCTTCAATCGCTGTTTATTTTCCCCTTTCTGGTAATTCTGTGGGTGAATAAGAAAGTGAAGATCCAGCATTTCCTGTGGATTCCGGGGCTGTATTTTCTGAGCATTATTCCGGCCTGGGCTGCCGGACGTCCTCTCATGGATCTGATTAATATTTATATGGCTCAAGGGGCCCAGGACGTGTGGTCCTTGTCGATTAAATGGGCGAATATTTACCAGATTATTGGAAATGAGTATTTTCTTCTGGAGTATGCCGAGGCCGGAACCTGGCTAATTCTGGGGATTCTCATGTGCATTCTGTTTGCCATGGCTCAGAAACGGTATCGAATCACCAATGGATTTATTGTGCAGATGGCGCTGTTTTTTGCCATTCTCACACCCTATTTCCTGCCTCATATGCACGAGCGGTATGGATGTCTGGCGGATATTCTGGCAGTCATTTATGCCATGATGAACGGAAAACGGTTTTTTGTGCCCGTGATACAGATTCTGATGTCTTTTACCTGCTATATGGCTTATCTGAGCCATTTGGGCTGGGCGGAACCAAGTATTTTCTATGGAGTGTGGGCTTTGGCGGAGCTTGGGCTTCTGGTGATCGCAGGGCTGGATATGTGGCGGTATATGGCAGATCCGGCAAACCAGATTCCTCCGGAGAAAGGGGGGAGCAAAGAGCATGGATGAATGGCTTAGAAATCTGATTGTAAAAAAATGGAAAATTAAAAATCTGGAGTTTTCCTTTCTGGATGCCCTTCTGGCAGTCTGCATTACCGGAACCGGAGCGATGCTGCGTCTGGCTGTGATTGAATATACAGGCATAACCAGTCAGAAGCTGATTGGCGTGATGATGGATGTGTTTACTGCGGCTGTCTGCAGCGCATTGGTATATGATTATACGGGAAGCCGGAACCGGACTCTTTTATCCTATGGGGTACTTATGATTTATCCCACCATGGCTGCCAACAGCGCGCTCATGGGGGAAAACAGCAGCTATTATGTGTTTTTCATCTTCCTGGGTCTGTACTGCTTGGAGAGAGGGGAGAAATGGCGGGGAATCATTGGAATGGCTGCAGGTGCAGTCTTAGGGGCTGCGCGCCTGGAGCTAAGCAGGGAAGTCCTGAATCTGGGCTGGCCCAATCTCTATGAGATTATCGGAAAAAAGATGTTTGTGGAGCTGTACAATCAGGTGTCCTTTCTCTGCCTTCTGGGAGTTCTGTTTACGATGGTTTACATTCTGGTGAAAAGGAAAACAGTTATCACAAAGGATCTGGCGCTTCAGCTGTTTGTGTTTCTGGCGATCCTGATTCCCTATCTGGCACCGTCCATGCCGGCCTGGGCAGGATTGACGGCGGATGTGGCAGCCCTTGTGTACTGTATGCGCTGGCCAAAGAAGTTCTATGTGCCGATGCTTCATCTGATTGTCTCTTACAGCGCCTATGCCAATGGGCTCAACGGAGAGACCAAGCTTCCCATGGCGCTCTATGCAGTGATTTTGCTGGTGTTGCTGCTGGATACCGGGGCGGGAATCTGCCGGGAAATAGAAAAGAATTGATTTACAGAATATAATTATTTTATTTACAAGGCTGTGACAGAATCCATGTGTTTTTAGATTCTGCCATGGTCTTTTTCAAGAATAGGCATTCTATAGAATCATTATTAAGGAATGGATGTTAATAATTACTTAAGGAATGGATTTATTGTCAATTATTTTCGTATGTGATACAATTAGGGACGATAATATACATATAGATGTCAGACAGCAGTCCCCGATGCAGCTAGAAGGATTTACGGACACATGGGCTTGCAGCCGTAAATTCTTCTGTATAGGGATGTGCAGAAGGGGACTGCAGAACTGGAATATGAGGAGGGATAGGCTTGGAAAAGAAGAATCAGGGCTTTAGCGGCATTCCCTGGCCGTGGAATCTCATTCTTTCCATTGTATTCGTCGTGGGAGCCGGATACTTTATCGGGTATCTTTGGAGTTTTCTCATAGTTACAGCGCTTGGAGCATGGCAGAGGAGCCGGAATCCGGGAATGCCTGCGGGCGGTTATTGTCTGGAGAAGACCAGAAAGAGGCTGTCTTATCTGGGGATTGCGGCGGTTGTGCTGTTTTTTGGATTCTGTGCGTGCGTGTATGCCTGGATAATGTTTCAGGAGGACCGGACCGCCTGGGAGACGATGGAATATGTAAAGCTGATTGCAGGAGGCGTTTCGGGGCCGGCTCTTCTTCTGCTGGGGATTTATACGGCATATACAGCGATAAGAGACACATTCTGGCCGGAGAAAAGCACGCTTGCCCGCTCCATCCGATCTCAGCTTCTCTATCCGGACAGCGCTCCGGATGTGGCGGAGCTGTTTGCTATGGTGGACCGGGATATTCAGGAGAACGGCCAGTGGTTTGACAAGGTTTCCGTGGGAAAGGAATGGATTCTGGGGGATGTGGCAGTTTACATACCACGTATCCGGATCTTTTTTGGAAGAGATGAGATCAGGACACGCAGAAGCGGGGACAGAGTGAATTCCACAAGGATTCTGGAGCTTCATATACTGGATGATCGGAAGCAGCATCATATTCTGGATTTCCGCAATCCCCAAGAACTGAAGGCCGCTGTGAACTGTGTCTCTCTCCGGGCGCCGGATGCCCTGTTAAGGCCTTATAAAGAGTTTGGAAGGTGGCAGGGGAAGTCTGATATGGAGTGGGAGAATCTGCTTCGGGAATTCCGGGTAAAACAGGGGAACCGGGAGATGGCAGCCTTCCAGCTTGGCAGTACAGATGCCGGTATCCGGCAGAATGTAACCCTGACCCGCCCGGATGGAAGCGTGACCTCCCGTGTGACGCCGGATTTGATTCACCAATCTATGATAGAATGCCTTCAGGATGGAGAGGGAACTTTTTCTCTGGCTCTTGGATGTCCCATAGAGCAGTATAATGTCCGCTATGTGGAGATGGAGTGCTTTGCAGCCTTCTATGAAGAGATAGAGGATATAGAGAATCCAACCCTGGAGGATATGATGGAGCTTGGGGAGGCAGAGCTGTTTTTGAAAATGACAGCTGTGGGAGAAGCCGGAAAGAATCTTTATTCCGGCCGTGTGTTCCAGACGGATATCCGGACAGCTGAGGAGATTCTGAGGGGATGGATCCGGGGTGAGATTCCCGACATGACAGACTGGGAAGCAGTGCCTCTGTGGGAGAAGAAGGAGCAGCAGGAGAAACGAAGAGAGGTTCCGCCTCCTCATCTGGCTCTGATGTCTCCTTCCGGGGTATTTCAGAGCCACGAGCGGTTTTACACAGAGGATGTGGAAGTGGCCGCAGAGGGACTGGTGGACGGAAGCTATCAGATGGTGGAGCTGGTTCTGCCAGGCGGCTATCTGCTGATGCGGATAAACGGCGGAAACAAGATGGACGGCCGCTGTACGGTGACGGTTACAAAGCCAGACGGAGCAAAGCTGCGCTTCTTTAAGAATCAATGTACCCACAGGCAGGCGGCTGCCTGGCTTCTGGAGTTTGCACAGGGAAGCTTTGTACCGGACTGGAACGAATGGAAAGACTGTACAAGGCAGACGGAACGAGAGATGGCCCATAATAGATAATTTATATAAAACAGCAATATTAGGGAACTAGGATAGGAGGAATGCAGTTATGGGAAAATGTTACAGTGATGAGGTGGAGCAGGCGCTTCGGTACATCTACTACGATCTGCGCTCAGGAAAGGGAGCAGAAGGCTTTGCAATTCTTGAGAAGGCTTCCGCGGCAGGAGACGGGGATGCTTCCTGTATACTGGCCCGGTGCTACTGCGGAACACAGTACGTGTGGAGCGGACATGATTTTCCGGAGGACGACGATAAGGCGGTTGCACTGATCCACAAGGCCGTGGAGCAGGGAAGCGGAATTGGTGTTATGGTAGCACTGCGTACCGGCGAGCTGACGCCTTCTCTTGAGAAGAAGATGGGCTTTGCAAATCTCCAGGAGGCATTTGACAGCGTTCTTGAAAAAGCGGAGGCGGGAGACGCTTTCAGCCAGTATACGGCGGCAAACGCGTACTTTTGGTGGGATTTTCTGCGCATTCAGGGAAAGGGACGGGAATCTTTTTCCAGTGATAATGAATTTAAAGCCTATTTACGGGAAAATATAGCAAAGTGTGAGGATTTATTCCAGAAGGCATTCCGGGGCGGTATGTATTTTGCAGCGAACAATCTGAACAAATACTATTCCGAGGGGGATGAGGATCTGATTGCACCCCGTCCGGAGAAGGCAAGGGATCTGTTCAAGACAGGAGCAGAGATGGGATTCCCTATTCATCAGTGGATCTATGCAGATGAGCTGTATGACGCTGAACGGTTTGAGGAGGCCCTTCACTGGTATAAGCTGGCAGCAGAAGGAGGCCAGCTGGAATGCTGGTTCCGCATCGGCCTGATATACGAAGAAGGCAAGGGGATAGCAAAGGATCCGGCGTATGCGGCTCAGTGTTACGAAAAGGGACTGACCCAGAAACAGAACAGCGGCAAGCGGATTGGCTGTGCCAACCGGCTGGGCGCTCTGTACTATGATGGCAATGGAGTGGAGAAGGATTACGCCAAAGCCTTCCAGCTTCTGAAATATGCAAATGATCAAGACAATAACTGGGGCGTCTGCTATCTTGGAAAACTGTATTTCCGCGGATGGGGAACCCAGCAGAATTATGGGAAAGCCAGAGAACTTTTGGAACAGGTATCCTGGAATAACAAGGAGGCCTTCTATATGCTTGGTGTAATTTACGGCCAGGGCCTTGGCGTGCCGGAGGACATTAAGAAAGGCGTGGAATATCTGCAGAAGGCCGGCGATAACGAAGAGGCCAAAAAGGAGCTTCTGAAATACAAGAAGACCTTATTTGGGAAATGGGTGCGCCGGTAAAGAGGAAATGATATGGCATCAAATATCATGCTGACTCTCCTGTTTCTGGCGGCGGTGCTGGCGGTTTATTATCTATCACCGCCCCGGATCAGGTGGGGAATTCTTCTTGCTGCCAGCCTGCTTTTTTATGCGGGCACATCCGTATGGATGCTGCTGATCGCAGGCACATCGGCCTGCTGGTCATGGTTTGCAGGAGGGAAGATAGAAGAGATACGCACAGAAAAAGGAAAGAGAGGCTGGCTGCTGTTTGGCATCCTGCCTCTTCTTGGTGTTCTTTTTCTATTCAAATATTTTAATTTTTTCAGTGTTTCCTTCGCTTCCCTCCTGGGGCTTGCAGGGCTTGCGGCAGATCCCCTTGTGCTGAAGCTGATGCTTCCTCTGGGAATTTCCTACTATACCTTTAAGATGATAAGCTATCTGGCGGATATCTATGTGGGAAAGCGGAGCCCAGAGCCTCATATGGGATATTATGTAACTTATATTTTGTTTTTCCCGCAGATTCTTTCGGGGCCTATTGAACGGTCAGAGGGTTTTTTAGAGCAGTTTCACCAGGGGCTGTATTATGACAGCAGGCTTTTTGGAGAAGGGATCGAGAGGATTGTGCTGGGTCTTTTCAAGAAAATGGTGATTGCCAACCGGTTGAGCGGTTATGTGGATACGGTTTTTGCGGCGCCGGGGGACTATCCGGGAGTGGCGGCCGTGATGGCGGCAGTTTTCTATTCTTTTCAGCTGTACTGTGATTTCTCCGGCTATTCGGACATTGCAGTGGGGATGGGGAATCTTTTGGGGATTCGAAGCAGGCAGAATTTCCGCTGTCCCTATTTTGCCCGCAGTATCCGGGAGTTCTGGGACCGCTGGCATATCTCATTGTCCGGCTGGCTTCGGGATTATGTCTATATTCCTCTGGGCGGAAACCGGGTCACGCAGGGAAAAAGAAGGCGGAATGTGCTTTTGACCTTTCTGGCAAGCGGACTCTGGCATGGGGATAACTGGACCTTTGTAGTGTGGGGAGCCGTTCATGGTGTCTGGAATCTGTGCAGCAGGAAAAAGAAGGGAGCGGACAGCCCCTTTGGAAAGATCTGGCAGACCCTGCTGACCTTTTCCGGAGTTACCCTTACATGGGTCTTTTTCCGGGCGGAAAGCCTGGGAGCGGCATTTTTCTATCTGCGCCGGGCAGTTATGGGCTTTTCCCTGTCTGCGATGGATATTCAGAATGCAGTTCTGCCCTTTACCGGGGACAATACCTGCGCCGCTTATTTTCTGACGGTATGCCTGTTTTTGGGAATGCTGTTTCTTTATGAATGGGGACAGGTCTATGGAAAAGGAAAGGAACAGGAATTTTCCTTTTCACCTCTGTGGCTGGCCGTGCTGGGCGGGAGTGTGATGCTGTTTGGAGTATTTGGAGTTTCCGGATTTTTGTACGCGCAGTTTTAGGCGGGAAATGAGAAACCGGATACAGATGCAGGAGAAGGGTATTGTAGAACGGAAATAAGACTGGGATAAGTTATGAAACGGACAATTAAAATTCTGGCTGGCGTTGTGCTGGCCGTACTGCTGATGACAGTGATAAAAAATGAATATGCCCGTCTTCTGCCGGTATCTTCTTACGGAATGCAGGCGGCAGTGAAAAAGGGAACCATTGACCATCTGTTTATTGGCTCTTCTATGTTCCGGCAGGGACTTTCCATAGATGTATTGGAGGAGGAGCTTGCGGGAAGTGTCTATATTCTCTCTTATAACGGAAATCAGCCGGCCTTTATGGCCATGGAGCTGGAGTATATGCTGGAGGAAGGACTGGAGATAGGAACCCTCTATGTGGATCTCTATCCCTACACGGCGGCGGCCGCTCCCTGGATCAGTGATACAAAGATTCTTCTGGATACGGATTTAAGATTTAAGATGGACGCGTGGAATTTGATGAGTTCTTACAGCTCTGCGGGATTCTCTGATTTTTATGAACTGTTTGTGACGGCCAATAATGAGCAGATACTGACTTATCCCATTCACAACCGGCTGGTATCTGCCCAGTTCCGCAACGGCGGCAATCTTCTCACTCCAGGAGGACAGACGAAGGAGTATCTGGATTCTCTGGGAATGCTGGGAGGGCGGGAAGGCCTTCAGGAAGCACAGACAGAGGGATATCAGAGGCTTTTGAGGCTGGCACAGGAGCATGGAATTCAGGTGTGCTTTCTGGAAACGCCTAAATATGTGCGCATGTACCAGGATGAAGATTATATGGAGCTGTACAGAGCCTGCATACAGCAGATGGAGGAATTTTCAGGGGAGGCTTTCGTAGTGCTGGCGGAGGATCTGGACTTTGACAGGGAAAATCCAGAGTGCTTTCAGGACCTGATTCATTTATCCACGCAGGGACGGACTCTTTATACAAAGCTTTTGTGCGATCGATTGAAGCAAGGGATATAAAATTCTGAACGGGCAGAGAAGGGAGGCGCAGAAAAGATGAAAAAGCTGGACTATATTGATGGACTAAAAGGGATCGGGGCGCTGATGGTGTATCTCTGTCACTTTGTATTTGCCTTTTATTATGGGGCGTACACACTGATGCCGGAGCATGCAAATACAGAGTCAGGCATAGAGCTTTGGATCGGAAAGACGGCTCTTAACTTTTTCTATAACGGAAATTCGGCGGTCTGCATGTTTCTGGTGTTCAGCGGTTTTGTGCTGTGTCTTTCTTATTTCCGAACGAGAGACCGCTCCAGACTGAGAGCTGGAGCCCTTAAGCGGTATTTCCGCCTGATGCCGGTGATTCTGGCAGTGAATGTGATGATTTTTTTCCTCATGAGTTTTGGATTATACCGAAACCAGGAGACGGCCGTCATAACCAAATCACAGCCCTGGTTTGAGGGGTTCAATCAGTTTGCACCGGATTTTGGAAGAATGCTTTATGAAAGCCTGATTGGCTGCTTTGTGAGAGGAAGCAATGATTATAATGGAGTGCTCTGGACCATTCCTTATTTATTTTTAGGAGCGCTTCTGGTGTATCTGGCCGCTTACCTGGTGGGAGAGAATCCTTTGCGCTATGTGGCATATGGAGTGATGATCCTGGTTTCCCTGAAAACCGATATTTACTTTGTGGGAATTTTTCTGGGTTTTGTGCTCTGTGATTTTTTTCATACACAGGGAAGGCTGGTAAGCCTGTACCGGCGTCTGCCTGTGGTTCCGCAACTGGTTTCTGCAGTTGGATTTTATCTGCTTTCTTACCCGTCCTTTGGGACGGCGCTTCCAGGAACGATTTATGGGATTCTGCCCTCCGGCTATACGGTGGTTTATCATATAGCTGGTGCAGTTTTTCTGACGGCCGGGGTGCTGGGCAGTGAGGATCTGCAGAGACTGTTTTCCTGCAGACCGCTTTTATATCTGGGCAGGATTTCCTATTCCCTGTATCTTCTGCATTTTCCGGTGACTGCCGTTTTTTCCTGCTGGTTTTTCCTGAGTTTTCAGGAAAAACTGGGCTATCATCTTGCGGCTGGAATTGATTTTGTGCTGACAACTCTGTTGGTGCTGGCAGTTTCCGGCCTGAGCAGCCGTTATCTGGAGCCGGTGGGAGGCTGGCTGGAAAAGTGGATTGAGAAGCGGCTGGGAGCGAAGAAGAATTGAGGAGGAAGACCATGGAAAAGCAGAGAGTGCTCTGGATGGATATTGCAAAAGCCTTTGGAATTTTGATTGTCCTGATTGTTCATGGAGGGCTTCGGCTGGGGGCTGTGACCTTTTTTGGCGGTATGTTTTATATGCCGGTGTTTTTTGTGCTGTCGGGCATGACGTTTACCTGGAAAAAGGAAGAGACCTTTGGGACTTTTGTGAAAAAGAAGGCCCGGAGGCTTTTGGCGCCCTATCTGGGTTATAACCTGTTTCTGTATGGATTCTTTTTTGTAAAGGACCATCTGATGGCGGGAACGGTCTCCGCTGCCTCTTTTTTCCCGCTGCTGGGGATTTTGTACTCCAGAAACTGTCTTTTCAAAATGGATGCTCCCGGCAATGTGTACTTTATGCAGATACTCAATGCGCCCACCTGGTTTCTCACCGGCCTTTTTGTAAGTCTTGTGGTTTTCTGGGTGCTTATGAGAGCAGCCGGGGGAGAGCTTCGGAAGCTGTGGGTGATGAATGGTGGCGTGCTGCTCCTGTCTGTGCTGCTGCATTATCTCTGCCCGGTTCTTCTGCCCTGGAGTCTTGACTGTGCATTGTATGCGGTTTCATTTCTGACTTTGGGAAAGACTCTGGTGCAGTATGATTTGGTGGAGAGGCTTTACAGAAAGCCCTGGCTGACAGCGCTGCTGACGGCGGTGTTTGTAGGAATTTCGCTTTTCAATGGCAGTGTCAATATGTCAGTGGCTGCCTATGGACGCTCGATGGTGCTGTATCTCTTTGTAGGCGGACTGGGCTCTCTGCTCTGCATGGAGGTGTCTCTGTTCCTGGAGAGGCATGCCCGGACTCTCTCCCGCGGGCTTGGCTGGCTGGGCAGACATACCATGCCGGTTCTGTGTCTGCATCTCTTTGTGTATGCTCTGGCAGGGATACTGCTGCATTTCTTGAAAAATATACTTTGACTTTCTGGAAAAATGTGTTATATTCAAGATGTCTGCATTTGACGACACAGGGTTAGATTTTCTGTATCAAGTCCGCTATAAGATTCTGGCGGCTATTCCCGATGAAAAATAGAGTTTTTATATAGAAATACATCCGCAGGAAAAAGCTGGAGTAAAAATTAAGCAATAAAGACTGGATTAGAAAAAGAGGAGGACAGGAATGACAAAGGAGCAGTATGAATCCCTTCCGCTTTCAGAGCTTAAAGCAATTGCCAAAGCCAGAAGCATGAAAGGAACTTCAACTATGAAGAAAGGGGACCTGATTGAGCTGATGCTGGAAAAGGATGAGGAAGCCAGACGGCAGAAAAGCCTGGAAAGGCCGGCAGAACGCACAGCCGAACGCACCAGTGAGAAGCCTCCGGAACGGCAGGGAGCTCCGGATATGTCCCAGCTGGACAGCGGACAAGTAGCCAATGGAATCTTAGAGGTTCTGGCAGACGGCTATGGATTTATCCGCAGCGCCAATTACCTTCCAGGAGAAAATGATATTTACATTAATCCGGCCATGATCCGGCGGTATAATCTGAAGACGGGAGACATTCTCTGCGGCAATGTCAAGGTGCGCAGCCAGACAGAGAAGTTTGCGGCCCTGCTTTATCTGAAGTCTGTCAATGGCTGCCGCCCGGAGGAGGCGGCCAGAAGACGCAGTTTTGAGGATTTGACTCCTATTTTCCCCAACTCCCGGATTCATCTGGAGCGTCCGGGCGGAAGTATGGCTATGCGGATTATGGATCTGATATCGCCCATCGGCAAAGGCCAGAGAGGTATGATTGTGTCTCCGCCTAAGGCGGGAAAAACCACTCTGTTAAAGGATGTGGCGAAATCTGTAACAAAAAACCACCCGGAGATGCAGCTGCTGATTCTTCTGATTGACGAGCGGCCGGAGGAGGTTACAGATATCCGGGAGGCCATAGCAGGGCCGAATGTAGAGGTGATTTACTCAACCTTTGACGAGCTTCCCGAACATCACAAACGGGTGTCGGAGATGGTGATTGAGCGGGCCAAGCGTCTGGTGGAACATAAAAAAGATGTAGTGATTCTTCTGGACAGTATTACGAGACTGGCAAGAGCCTACAATCTCACAGTGCCCCCCAGCGGACGTACGCTGTCCGGCGGTCTGGATCCGGCGGCTCTGCACATGCCCAAGCGTTTCTTCGGTGCTGCCAGAAATATGCGGGAAGGCGGCAGCCTGACCATCCTGGCTACGGCTCTGGTGGAAACCGGCAGTAAAATGGACGACGTGATTTATGAGGAATTCAAGGGAACCGGTAATATGGAACTGGTACTGAACCGGAAGCTTCAGGAAAAGCGGGTATTTCCGGCAGTTGATATTCCCAAATCCAGCACAAGACGAGAGGATCTGCTGTTGACTTCCGAAGAGCTGGAGGCCATTGATACCGTGCGCAAAGGCCTGAACGGCCTGAAGGCGGACGAGGCGGTGGAGAATATTCTGAATCTCTTTGCCCGCACCCGATATAACGGTGAATTCGTTCAAATGGCGAAAAAGACGAAGTTCGTGTAAAAACCCTTGAAATCCCCAGCTTTTTGTGATACAATCTAAAAGCTGTCGGTATCGGCGGGGAACTGCAGGGACTTGCAGGGATAGCCCAGGGAAACTTGCTGTGGAAGTATCGGAGCAGCATTGACTGGGAATTGGAGCAGCAGAAGTTCACAAATAAGAATAAAGAGGTGAAAATCATGAAGGAAGGAATCCATCCAGAGTATTATCAGGCAAACGTAACCTGTAACTGCGGCAACACATTCGTAACAGGATCAACAAAGAAAGATATCCACGTTGAAATCTGTTCCAAGTGCCATTCGTTCTATACAGGACAGCAGAAGGCTGCGGCAGCCCGCGGACGTATTGATAAGTTCAATCGTAAGTATGGTATCAGCAAATAAGGATGTGTCAGTCAGGGGTGAGGTTGGAAAATCTCGCCCTGTTTGTTTTATGCACGCAGGCACCCAAAGGAAATATGTCAGCAAAAGCTGACGGGTGCCCGGCGTATGTGCAGGGGAAGGAACCTTCTCTGTCCGGCTGCACAGGCCCATGTGGAGGAAAGACGCCACGAATGGGCCGCTGAAATGAATGTTTGGATAGACATATAGAGTCATGCATCACTGACATTACGGAGGAAGAACATGAAAAATGCATGCAGATCTTCGGGAATCGGGGGGCAGGCTGTCTTGGAAGGCATTATGATGAAGAATCAGGATGTCTATTCCATCGGCGTGCGTAAGCCTGACGGAGAGATTGAAGTAAATTTAAGTACCCATGAGGGAATTGGAAATAAGAAGCTCAAGAAGATCCCCATTATCCGGGGTGTGGTTAATTTTGTGGATTCCCTGGTGCTGGGGATGAAGTGTCTGACATTTTCTGCAAGCTTTTATGATGAAGAGGAGGCCCAGCCATCCAAAGCAGATGAGGTGGTACAGAAGCTGTTTAAGGATAAGGCGGAAAAGGTAGTGATGGGAGCTACAGTGGCCTTTTCCATTGTGATGGCAGTTGCGATTTTTATGATCCTGCCTTACTACCTGGCAGATATTCTGCGCCGGTATATTGTATCTGATACGGTATTGGCCGTGGTAGAGGGAGCGATCCGTCTGCTTTTGTTTATCAGTTATGTATTGCTGATCTCTTTGATGAAGGATATACAAAGGGTATTCCAGTATCACGGTGCAGAGCATAAATGCATCAACTGTATTGAAAACGGCCTGGAACTGAAGGTAGAGAATGTACGCATCAGCTCCAAGCATCATAAGCGCTGCGGAACCAGCTTTATGCTGATTGTTATGGTGATCAGTATTATTTTCTTTATTTTTATCCGGGTGGAGTCCCCGATTCTGCGTGTGGTCTACCGGGTAGCCCTGGTTCCGGTGATTGCAGGTGTTTCTTATGAATTTATCCGGCTGGCCGGAAATACGGATAATCTGCTGATACGAATCTTAAGTCTTCCGGGTATGTGGCTGCAGTCTCTGACCACGAAGGAGCCGGATGATGAGATGATCGAAGTGGCGATTGCCGCAGTGGAAGCAGTTTTTGACTGGAAGGTATATCAGGGAAGAGAGAAGGCCGAAACGGCTGAGGATGTGCCAAAACAGGAGAAAAAGCCGGAAGAAGAGAAGACACAGCAGTCTGAAAACATAGAGCCGGAAAGGAAAACAGAAGATTCAAAAGCGGCGGAGCCGGAGGAGAGCCTGGTTGAGCCGGTGGAAACAGGCCGGGAAATAGAAGCGGAAGAGACAGAGCCTGAGCAGCCGGAGGAAGCAGAGGCGGAAGAGACAGAGTTTGAGCAGCCGGAGGAAGCAGAGGCGGAAGAGGCAGAGCCTGAGCAGTCAGAGGAAGCAGAAGAGCCGGTTGAAGCAGAAATAGAGAAGACAGAGAATAAAGAAGAGCTGACAGAATCGGAAGAAACGTATGATTATCAGGATATTGAAGATATTCTTGAGGAAAAGCGATGACTCTTCGGGAAGCCTGCCAGTATGGTAAAGAGAGACTGAAAGAGGCGGATGTGCCGGATGCAGAGTGGGATGCATGGCTTCTGCTGGAATACGCAGGCGGCTTTACCAGAAGCCATTATTATGCCTATCCGGAGGAACCATTGACCGAGGAGGCCTGGCAGCGTTTCCGGGAAGCTCTGAAGATGCGGAGCCGCCGGATTCCCCTGCAGTATATCACAGGTGTTCAGGAATTTATGGGACATACGTTTCAGGTGAATGAACACGTGCTGATTCCCCGTCAGGATACGGAACTTCTGGTGGAGGAGGCGCTTCGTTTTTTAAAGCCGGGAATGAAGTTTCTGGATCTTTGCACAGGATCCGGCTGTATCCTGCTGAGTATTTTGGCAGAGTGCCCTCATGTGACCGGGGTGGGCGCTGATATCTCTGCGGAAGCGCTCAAAACTGCGGAGCAGAACAGGAAGCATCTGGATCAGAAGGCAGTGCTTCTGGAAAGTGATTTGTTTGAGAAGATAGAAGGCCTTTTTGATTTGATTGTATCCAATCCGCCGTATATTCCAAGAGGAGAAATTGCCGGTTTGATGGAGGAAGTGCGGGACTATGAGCCTGTGTCCGCTCTGGACGGACACGAGGACGGGCTGTATTTTTACCGCAGGATTGCAGAGGAAAGCCGTTCTCGCCTGAAAGCAGGCGGCGGGCTGTATCTGGAAATCGGATATAATCAGGGAATGGAAGTGTCACAGATTCTTAAGGAACAGGGATTTGTGCAGTTGGAAGTAAAGAAAGATCTGGCTGGTCTGGATCGGGTTGTGAAAGGAATTTATCCTGGATAAAGGGAGGACGCCATGTTTGATAAATTGGAAGATTTACTGTTGCGGTTTGAGGATGTGCTGAATGAATTGAATGAACCGTCTGTGGTTAATGACCAGGGGCGTTTTCGGATGCTTATGAAAGAGCAGAATGATCTGCAGCCCATTGTTGATGCTTATCAGGAATATAAGAAATGCAGGGAGACAGTCGAGGAAAGTCTTCAGATGCTGGAAGAAGAAAATGACGAAGAAATGCGGGAGATGCTGAAAGAAGAATTAAGCGGAGCGCGGGAGCGGATTTCCCAGCTGGAACGCACGCTGAAGATTCTGCTTCTTCCCAAGGATCCCAATGATGATAAAAACGTTCTTGTGGAGATCCGCGCCGGAGCCGGCGGCGACGAGGCCGCGCTGTTTGCAGCGGAGATCTACCGGATGTACATGCACTACGCGGAGAGCCGCCGCTGGAAGGTGGAAGTGATGGAAGCGGACGAGATCGGTATTGGCGGAATGAAGAGTGTTACCTTCCAGATTACGGGACAGGGAGCTTACTCTGTAATGAAGTATGAGTCCGGCGTCCATCGGGTACAGCGTGTTCCGGAGACAGAATCCGGCGGGCGGATTCACACGTCTACCATTACGGTGGCAGTGATGCCGGAGGCAGAAGAAGTAGATGTGCAGATTGATGAAAAGGATATCAAGATTGACGTAATGCGCGCTTCCGGAAACGGCGGCCAGTGTGTCAATACTACGGACTCGGCGGTCCGTCTGACCCATTACCCTTCCGGGATTGTGATTTACAGCCAGACAGAGAAATCTCAGCTGCAGAATAAGGCCAAGGCCTTTGCACTTCTGCGGGCGAAGCTGTATGATATTGAGCGCCAGAAGGCGCATGATGCTGAGGCAGAGGCCAGAAGGAGCCAGATTGGAACCGGAGACCGCTCCGAGAAGATCCGAACCTATAATTTCCCCCAGGGACGGGTGACGGATCACCGGATCGGTCTGACCCTCTACAAACTGGATAAGGTGATGAACGGGGATATTCAGGAGATACTCGATGCCTGTATTGCAGCCGACCAGGCGGCGAAGCTGGCGAAGATGAATGAGGAATAGGTTAGAGTGGAAGTTTTGGGAAGAACGTCCGAAAAAAGAACCGGGACAGGTATTGTCAAAAAGAAAAAAGAGTGGCAGAGAATGGATTTGTTTTTCTATGGCATTCTTTTTTTGCTTGCCCTTTTTCTGCGGATTTACAGATTGAGTGAACTGCCATATGGTATTCATATTGATGAAGCCGGGATGGGCTATGATGCCTATGCAGTTTCCAATTGGGGATTGGATCGATATTATAAATTCCGTCCGGTTTATTTTATCAATTATGGGGGGGGGGCAGAGCGTTCTTTACGGGTATTGCTGCGCATTCCTGATGAAGTTTTTTGAGCCTTCTGCGATTATTTTTCGTATACCGGCAGTCTGCTCTGGAATGCTTACCTGGTTTTTTGGAACCTTGACGATAAGAGAGCTTATAGGGAAAAAGGAAGCGTTTGTGGGAGCTGCCCTTCTTGCAGTCTGTCCCTGTTTTATTCTGCATTCCCGTCTGGGCTTGGATTGTTTTTTGTTTCTGGGAGCGTCTACAGTTTCTCTGTATATATTTATGCAGGCGTTAAAGGCATCCGGATGGAAAAGACTTTTATTTTATACTATGGCTGGCGTTGGTTTCGGAATTAATCTTTACACATATGCCCTGAGCTGGCTGGCGGTTCCGATTTTTCTGGTACTGATACTCGCATATCTTTTGTATATAAAGAAGATTCAATGGCAGGAGATTCTCTGCATGGGGATACCTCTGGGGATCCTGGCGCTGCCATTGATAACCATGATCGTGTTGAATACCTTTGAACTGCCGGAGATAGTAACGGGATATTTCACGATACCGCGCCTGATGGAGTATCGGGGAGCAGAGATTTCCCTTAAAAATATGATTAATAATGTCCCGGTTTTAATACAGAGCTGTCTTTTTAATGATGATTATGAATATAATTCAATTCCAACGTATTTTTCTCTTTATCTGGTCTCTGTACCGTTTTTGGTATTTGGTATTCAAAAAGCGGCTGTGCAGATGACAAAGGCAGTAAGGGAGAAACGTATGTTTTTTCCGGCAGTTGTATTTATGTGGTTTCTGGCACAGACTTTCATGGGATTACTGATCAAGGAGCCTAATGCTAACAAATTGAATGCAGTCTTTTTTGTACTTTTGTTTTTTACCGTGTATGGAATGAAAGAGAGCTGTAGGCTGATCCATAAGAAGAGATTTAAAAAATATTTTGTATTGGGAGTTTTTTTGACTTATAGTGTATTTTTTGCAGGATTTGTGAATTATTACTTTACAGAGTATACTTCTAAAACTTTTCCGCTTCCTTATTTTCAGGCAGGTTTTTCAGACGTGCTGGATGATTGGGAAGAGAGAATCAATGGAAAGGATGTCTATGTGGATGCATGGTATATTTTTTACCCATTGGGAGAGAAAATGTCTCCCATGGAGTTCCAGCTCATTGAAAAGGGGACAGAAGCGAGAGATAACATCCATTTCGGCCTTCCAAAAGAGTTGGAAGAAGACAGTTTCTATTTTGTATTTGGAGATGAACGATCTGCAGACCGTTTAACAGAGGCGGGTTATACCATGGAGCGGTCGGGAATGTACCGGGTTTTTTATAAATTTTGAATGGAGAGCCAATGACAAACACACGAAGCCAGACCATAGACGCATTAAAGGGAATTGCAATTCTGATTGTGATGCTGGGACATGTCTTAAGCTGGAATCAGATGGAGGATGCTTATCTCTATGATGCCATAAAAGCCGTCCAAATGCCGCTGTTTATTCTGATCAGCGGTTATTTGTGTGGAATCGGAAGACGGGTGAAGACGTGGAAGGAATATGGGGCAGTGCTGAAAAAGAGAGCCTGCGCCTACCTGGTTCCCTTCTTCTTCTGGATTGTGCTGCAGCATCCTCTCCAGCCTTTTTCCAGCATTATAGAGACTTTATATGCTTTAGATAAGGGATTGTGGTTTTTGATGACCTTATTCCTTCTGAATTGGATGATTTATACGGCTCAGCTGGCAGGAGCCTGGGCGGGCGTTTATGAAAAATGGATATTCTGGGCAGTATATCTGGGCCTGGCTGCCTTTGTGGTGCTGGAGACACTTCTGGGCTGGGAATTCTTAAGCCCAGGTTTGACACGGCTGTATCTGCCGTTTTACCTGACCGGTTATGCGGCGGGAAACCACAGAGAGCGTCTGGAACGGATACCAGAATGGGGGAAAAGGCTCAGCTTTGGGATTGCGCTGCCTGGCTTTCTTTTTCTGGTGTTCTTTCGCGATCTTCAAGATGTAAGCAGTCTGCTTCAGCTGGGACAGCAGATTCTGGCTTCTTTTTTGGGCTGTTATCTGGCGGTATATCTGGCGGGTTTGTGGAGAAAGGGAAGGGCAAAGGAGTTCACTGCGTGGCTGGGAGGATATACCCTGGAGATTTATGTTCTGCATTTTCATTTTGCAAGGGTCTTGAACCGGGGGATAACGTATGATTTGTATACAATGGAAGGATTTCTTTTTGTTCTGGCTTCTTTTGCAGTGATGAGCCTGATCACAGCCGGAATCATTGCAGTGACCAAAAGGATTCCGCTGCTGAACTTTCTTTTGTATGGAAAAAGCAACGGACATTGACGAATATTTTAAGCCATGGTATGATAAAGCGGGTATATATTAGGAAGAAAATGGCTGTAAACAGGGAACAGTGCAGTGGTTCTCTGACAGGAGGAAGAAAATGAAAATCATGGCAAACCGGATGGACCGGGGATTTTTCCGTTATCAGAAAGAATTTGAGGAAAAAGCGCTTGAGGTCCTGCGTTCCGGCTGGTATGTGCTGGGAAATGAAGTGAACTGCTTTGAGAAGGAGTTTGCAGCTTATACAGGCAGTGAGGACTGTGTAGGTCTGGCAAGCGGCCTGGACGCTTTGTGGATTGCGTTCCGCGTGCTGGGAATCGGTCCCGGCGATGAGGTTCTGGTCCCAGGAAATACGTATATCGCCAGTGTCATGGGAATCACCATGAATGGAGCTGTTCCGGTTTTTGTGGAGCCGGATGAATATTTTAATATCGATACGTCGAAAATGGAAGAGAAGATCACAGAGCGCACCAAAGCGATTTTGGTGGTACATCTCTACGGCCAGGCCTGCAAAATGGACACGGTAACAGAGCTTGCCGGAAAGTACGGCTTAAAGCTGGTGGAGGACTGTGCGCAGTCTCATGGAGCCCGCTGGCAGGGACAGATGACAGGAACCTTCGGGGATGTGGGATGCTTTTCCTTCTACCCGTCCAAGAATATCGGAGCCTTCGGAGACGGGGGAGCCGTAGTTGTGAAGGATAAGAAGCTGGCAGAGGATTTCCGGATTTTCCGGAATTACGGAAGTGAGAAGCGCTATTATAATAAGATTGCAGGGGCCAATTCCCGCCTGGATGAAATGCAGGCAGGACTTCTGCGGGTCCGTCTGCGCCATGTGGCGGAATGTGAGGAGGAGCGCTGTCAGATTGCAGAAAGATATTTAAAAGAGATTGAAAATCCCAGGCTGACGCTTCCTGGGGTGCGGGAAGGCGCCACAGCTGTGTGGCATCAGTTTGTCATACGCACAGCAGAAAGAGAGGAACTGATTTCCTATCTTAATGAGAGAGAGATTGGGACCATTATTCATTATCCCATTCCGCCCCACTTATCGGAAGCATACCAGTACCTAGGTTATAAAAAAGGGACATTTCCTATCACGGAGCAGTACGCAGATGAAGTCTTATCTCTGCCTATGTATAATGGAATGACAGAGGAGGAACAGACCTTTGTTATTGAGGCATTGAATCGGTTTTAGAGGGAAAGCGGGAGGCAGAACATGAATATTAAGGACCAGTATAAGATTCTGGAGTTCGGTGATTTGGGAGATGAGCGGGGCAATCTGGTGGTTGTGGAAGGAGCAAAGGACATTCCTTTTGAGATCAAGCGGGTGTTTTACATCTACGGCTCGGACAGCGAAGTAGTCCGGGGCCAGCATGCCAACCGGAATTCGGAATTTGTGCTGATCAATGTCAGCGGCACCAGTAAGGTACGGGTGGACAATGGCTTTGAGGAAACGGTCATTGAGCTGAACCGGCCCCGTATGGGACTGTATCTTCCCACCATGCTTTGGAAGGATATGTATGAATTCAGTGAGGATTCCGTGCTTCTGGTTTTAACAAATACGCATTATGACGGAGGCGAATATATCCGTGATTATGAAGAATACTTAAAAGAAGTGGGAGGGACCAAGGTTAGATGAGCAGGCTCTCGATTATTGTTCCTGTATACTGGAATTCCGATACCCTGATGCTTCTCTATGAGGACATGCGGGAAAAGATTCTCCATAAGCTGGAAGATTATGAAATTGTATTTGTAGATGACGGATCCGGGGATAATTCCTGGGAAGTAATGAATCAGATTCGGGAGATGGACGATCAGGTAAAGCTTGTGAAGCTGTCCCGGAACTTTGGGGAACACGCGGCCATTCTGGCGGGTCTTTCCAACTGTACCGGAGACTGCGCCGTGACCAAGCAGGCGGATCTGCAGGAGGATTCTGAACTGATTCTGGAGATGTATGAGAAATGGAAAGAGGGCAATAAGGTGGTTCTGGCGGTCCGTTCCGATCGGGATGAGGGGCCAATCCAGAAGTTTTTTGCCAATCTTTATTATACTCTTATGCGTAAACTGGTGATGAAGGACATGCCCAAAGGCGGCTTTGACTGCTACCTTCTGGACCGCCAGGTGATTCAGGTATTGATGATGCTGGATGAGAAGAATTCCGCCCTGACCCTGCAGGTGCTCTGGGTAGGATTCAAGAGTGATAAGGTGTATTTCCACAGAAAGGCAAGAGAGATCGGGGAATCCCGCTGGACTCTTTCCAAGAAGGTAAAGCTGGTACTGGATTCCATGATGAGCTTTTCCTACTTTCCGGTGCGCTTTATGTCCGGCATGGGAGCGCTCTTTGCTTTTATCTCTGTGATCTGGGCTGTTGTGCTGGTGGTTCAGCGTCTGAGCGGCATGGAAGATGTGGCAGGCTGGACTTCCATGATGGTGCTGATGCTCTTTGGATTCGGCGTTATTATGGTGATGCTGGGCCTTCTGGGCGAATATATATGGCGGGCTCTGGATGCCTCACGAAACCGGCCGCCGTTTCTGGTGGATGAGACGAAAGGATTTGAGGACAAGCAGTAATTCCAAAGACAGAAGGAGTATGGAGAACAAACCGTACTCCTTTTTTGATGCCAGGGTTCCCAAATGCCGGTTGACAATCCGGAAACAGATATCCCGGCCTGCAGGCACACCGTCGATTGACAGCTCTCCGTGGGGATAGAGATCCACCCGGCTGGTGTCCTGGGAAATAAAACGGATAAAGTTATCTGTCTCCATATCCTGGGAAACGGCCTCGATGGAGATGGTGTAGACGGTCCGCCCTTTGGGAATAACCGGATCAAAAGTAAGCTCATAGGCCGGGGCATAGACCTCAGTGATTCCGTAGAGAGGCTCGTCATAAAAGACGGTACCATACGCATCGGTAAGGGTAATCTGGTATACGGAATTGTTTTCGTCATTTTCCGGAGAGGCAAAGTAGAGATTCAGAACATTAAAAGGCGTTTCGGTCTCAAAGGTCTGGGTCCAGATCTGGCCGGTTTCCATATCAGGGCCGTCCTCGCCGGCCGTCTCCATCTGCTGGTTTACCACAAAATCCGTTAAAACCTGTTCTTCCTGGGTATAAATCTGCCAGTTGCTCAGAAGACAGCTGGCAGAGATCAGGAGACAGAAGAAAGAGCTGGAAAAAACAGCCGTCCGTGCGGCCTGTGTATTCAGAATGGGAAGGGACTTCAGCATTTCAATTCCCTCTGCGGCCAGGGCGTAGGAGAACAGGGTAAATGCAATGCTGTACAAGGGCCCGGCTTCCCACAGAAGATGGAAGACCATACCGCCCAGAAGATTGAGCGCCAGCAGAAACAGATCCGTTCCAGGCTCCCTCTCAAAAAGCCGGGCGCTCTCCGGCAGAATTTTCGGGAAAAGCTTTCTAAGCCGTGGACACAGGGACAGAAGTGCCCAAATACAATAAATACACACAAGAAACAACTGCAGCCATCGGAAAATCTGAGCATAGGAAGCCAGATACCCGGATCTGCTTCCTGTTATATAAGCGTGGAGCCGGTTATAGCCGGAACAGAGATTGTTTTCCTGCATATAAGCATCCGTTCCGTCAGCCCAGCAGTTTAACTGCTTGTTCAGAAGAAGCCGGACGTTCCCGGCGAATCCATTTTCAGACAGACGGGTACGAATGACCTCCATAGTCCCCGCACGCTTGGCTTCTGCCGTAGGAAGGGAGATGGTGTACCGCTGATCATCCACACAGAAGCTGCCGTCAGGGCCATAGGTTCCCAGCATAATAAAATGGGAGATGGGGAAAGCCGTATCCGTAGTGTCAAAGGGCGCGTAGTGCCGGACGATTCCTTTCCAGGACACAAAGGAAACAGCAGCTGAGAGAATAAAGAATAACAAGGGCCGCAGATACCTGCGGAAACTTCCTTTTTGATGAAAGACGCTCCAGTAAAGGATAACAGCAATATAGGCAATCAGAGAAGTGGCCCGCACCTTGTACCCGGTGATACAGAGAATGCCCATAAGCACAGCCAGAAGACACTGCTTTTTCCATGAGGCAGATGTGCGGATGCATTCCCATAGAAAGACAGCCAGGCAGGCAAAGAGCATAGACGTGGTGGAAGTATAGTAATAAGGCGCCCACACATACAGATAGGGAGAGAGGGCGCAGAAAAACAGGAAAAAGGCGGCGCCTCTGACTCCCTTTCTCTTTCGGATAAAGAGATAGATGCAAAGGAGCGAGAGATCTATAAAAAAGATATTGAAAAACTGAACGGCTCTCATGAAGCATCCTGAAGGCACACCCAGAGCCTTCAGGATGCTTAAGAACCAGTAGGTAAGGATGGTAAGCCCATAGTTATTGGGTACCTGTGAAAAGTAGGCGTTGGAGATCACAGGGGAGATCTCATGGGTTTCCAGCATTTCCACGGCCTGATCCAGAATCCAGAAGGCATCGTAGCGGATATTGGCTTTCAGGATCAGAATAAAAGCTGTCTGGATGGATAGAATGAGAATGCCAAGGAAAAGAGAAGCGCGGTTCAGAAACCGTTCATCCCTGTGGGAGAAAAAGCTGTGGGCGAAGAAAAGGGAGAGAAGCAGCACAATGCCCAGCACCCATCCGGATATAGCATGAACCAGAGTATAAAAGTTTAAAAATAAAAGCAGTCCCAGGGAAATCCAGAGGACGAGCTTATTCCATATATTTGATTTCATAGTTGCATCATTTCCTTAATTTGTTTATAATGTACAAGTATAATGAAATTAGTATAGCATTATGCATAAGGGAATTCAATTGCTAAATATAAGGAGAACAGGACAGGGTGGAAAAGGTATATCTTGTTATGCCGGCGTATAACGAAGAAGCGAATATAGAAAAAGTGATTTCCGACTGGTATCCCATTGTGGAGCAGATCGGAGGCGGAAGCCGCCTTGTTATTGTTGATGACGGAAGTAAGGATAATACCTATGCGCTGATGAAGAAGGCATCGGAAAACCATCCTCTGTTTGAGCCCCTGACAAAGGAAAACAAAGGCCATGGGGCCACGGTTCTGTATGGTTATCAGTATGCTCTGGATCAGAAGGCGGATTATGTGTTCCAGACAGATTCCGACGGCCAGACCAACCCGGATGAATTCTGGGAATTCTGGGAACAGAGAGGACAGTATGATATGGTGATTGGACACCGGAACAAGCGGGAGGACGGCCTGTCCAGAGTGTTTGTCACCAAGGTGCTTGGAGTGGTGATCCGCCTGTGTTTTCATGTGAAGGTGACGGATGCCAATACACCTTTCAGGCTGATGCGGGCAGAGGTTTTAAGAGAGCAGATCCGCCTGATCCCCAAGGATTTTAATCTTTCCAACGTTCTAATCTCTGTCATTTATGCCAAGAAGGGTCTGAAGGTAAAGTATATTCCCATTACCTTCCGCCCCAGACAGGGAGGAAAGAATTCCATTAATTTAAAGAAGATTTTCGGAATCGGCTGCCAGGCTGTCCGGGATTTCCTGGAGATAAACAGGGCATTGCAGTAACGGAGAGAATGAGAGAAACCAATGGATAAAATTTCGATAATTATACCCTGCTACAATGAGCAGGAGGCCATTCCTATTTTTTATCATGCGATTACTAAGACGGCGGAGTCCCTTTTGGACCTTCAGATGGAGTTTTTGTTCATCAATGACGGATCCACAGATGGAAGCCTGAAGGAAATGAAGCAGCTGGCCGAAAAGGATGAAAGAGTAAAATATGTGAGCTTTTCCCGGAATTTTGGAAAGGAAGCTGCCATGTATGCGGGCTTAAGCTATGCAGACGGGGATTATGCAGCGATTATGGATGTGGATCTGCAGGATCCGCCGGAGCTCCTGCCGGAAATGTACCGGCTGATTACCACGGAGGATTATGACTGTGTAGCAACCAGGCGGGTGACACGAAAAGGGGAGCCGCCTATCCGTTCTTTCTTTGCCAGAAGATTTTATGGGCTGATGCACAAATTGTCCAAGACGGACATTGTGGACGGGGCCAGAGACTATCGTCTGATGACGCGGCAGTTTGTAAGGGAGCTGCTACGCTTAGGAGAGTACAACCGGTTTTCCAAAGGCCTGTTCGGATGGGTGGGGTTTCGTACCAAGTGGCTGGAATATGAGAATGTGGAGCGCAGTGCAGGGGAAACCAAGTGGTCCTTCTGGAAGCTTCTGATCTACAGCATTGAGGGTATTGTGGGTTTTACTACAGCACCGCTGGTGATGGCTGCGTTTCTGGGAGTTTTCTTCTGCGTAGTGGCGTTTACTGCCATCTGCTTTATTATTATCCGCACGGCTCTCTATGGAGATCCGGTATCCGGCTGGCCTTCCATGACCTGTATCATTGTATTCCTGGGTGGAATTCAGCTGTTCTGTATGGGAATTCTGGGAGAGTATCTGGCAAAAACTTATATGGAGACCAAGCGTCGTCCCATCTTTATCTGTAAGGAGACCAATATCAGTCATGATGCAGAATAAATACAAACCGATTGCGGCGGCTCTTTCCCTTCTGCTGGCAGGTATGCTGTTCTGGAACATCCGTCTCTGGAAGGAGCTGAAATCCTATCAGGAGCCACAGATAGAGGCCTATCTGCCGGAGGATATCTATGTAGCAGTGGGAAGCACCATAGAGCTTTACAATGACCAGGTGGCGTGGACGGGAATCCGGGAAGGATATTCTTTCAACTGGGACTGTCCGGTGGGGCAGAATCTGGAGGATCGGTTCTCCATTACGGGAAAGGAAGAGCAGATAGGGGATTATTCCCTGAATCTGACCATTTACGATTACAATATCAATGAGCTTTTAACGCTCCGGAGTACCATCCATGTGGTAAGTGAGGTGCTTGAGGAGGAGTACTCGATTCTGAATATGGGAGACAGTCTGTCCAACGGCCGGGAATGGTACCGCACCATTTTCTATTTGTCCGATGGACAGATTACGTTTACGGGAACAAGAGGCTGGACGAAATACAGCCATGAAGGCAGGAGCGGCTTTTCTGCGGAAGACTACCTGAAACCCACAGAATACTTTTCGGAAGGGATCAGCGAGGGAATTCAGCCTTTTTATGATCCGGTTCAGGAAATGTTTGACTGGAATTATTACAAGCTCTACACGGGAAAGGATCCGGATGTAATCCAGATTTTTCTTGGGACCAACGGACTCAAGGACGATCCCTCCGATACGGTGGAAGCCATCGGTCAGATGGTTGACAATATCCGCAGACATGACAAGGAGATTCCCATCTATCTGGTCAATACCATTTACTGGGGAGATCAGGAGAAGATCGGAACCATGGTCCGTCAGGACGGAGAGGCTTTTCTGCAGGGCGAATTCAAAGCCCGCAGTGACAAGCGGATTATGACACTGATGAAAGCTATGGATAAGAAGTTCGGAGATATGCCCGGCGTAACCCTGATTCCACTGGCGCTGATGCACAACAGCAGGGAGAACTTTGAGGATGGAGATGCGCTGCATCCGGGAGACGCAGGGGATCAGCAGTTCGCAGACGTCATGTACAGCGTGTACTGCGGGACCCTGCCTGGGACTGTGGGAGGGAACTGCGGTACTGGAATAGGAGCAGAAGATGCTGGCTAAAAGTTATCGGACAGCTGTCCGTTTTTTTGAAAAATATTATTGGTTCTTTTTTGGGGCAGCTGTTCTTACCCTGGCATTCTACTGCTTCCGGTGTCTGGATGTGCAGTATGTGGATTCCTGGGATGAGGCCAGACATGGGGTCAATGCCTATGAGATGATACAGAACGGAGATTATATTCAGCACACCTACAATTATGAGGTGGACGACTGGAACTTAAAGCCATCCATCAGCTATTGGGGAATTGTGCTGGGATTCCGGCTGTTTGGCTATAGTGTTTTTGGTCTGCGGTTTTCTTCTGCCCTGGCCTATCTGGTTACCGGGATGGGATGCAGTCTTTTTGCGAAACGTTACAGCAAGGAAGCTTCCATACTGGTACTGGGCTTTTTCTGCGCCAATGCCAGGCCTTTGTCGGCCCACCTGGCCCGTTCCGGGGATGCGGATTCCCTGTACCTGTTGTTTTTTACCTTTGCCATGCTGGCCATGCTTCGGATCCGGGAAAACCATCGAAATCTGTATGCCTGCGGTTTTTTATTTTCCCTGGCCTTTCTTACCAAGAGCTGGCATGCGGGGATGATTGCCGTGATTGGCGGCCTTTATCTGTTGCTTACAAAGGAGCTTTTTTCTCTGAAGCTTAAGGAATGGGGACTTTTCCTGTTGTCTATTTTCGGACCTCTTTTGGCCTGGTTTGGCTGGCGCTATACCAGGGATGGATTTTTCTTTCTTAAGAAAATGGTGGAAGTGGATCTGCTGGCCCGGACAGGGGGAGCAGATTTTGAAGGGCACGCTTTCCCCTTTTCTTTTTACTACGATACCGTATTTGGAAACGCGGAGTTTATTTATCGGTGGCTTCTGCTGATCTGTATTGTGGGAATTGCTGTGGGGCTGGCATTGATGTATTGGAAGAAGTCCTGGGACCGTCTGGCGCTCCAGGAGGGGATGGGGTATCTCCTGTGGTTTCTGGTTCCTTTTCTGGGGTTTTCTCTGATTCGGACAAAGCTTATCTGGTACTGCTATCCCTGTACTGTGCCCTTGTTTCTGGGAGCGGCTGTCTTCCTGGGACGTATACTGAAGTATTCTGCGGCAGAGGCAGAAGAAAAAAGTATATTCCGGGCTGGAGGGAAGTGGCTGGCGCTTGCGGCCGGTATCTTCTTAACAGTTTATTTTATGAGGGATACCTATCTGGATGTAATACGGGGAGCTCATGGAGATCCTTTTCAGATGTATATACAGGAAAGCGCAGACTGGAAATCCGAGTACAGGGGACAGAAGGCGTATGTGATGGTCCCGACCGAAAAACCGGAGAATCTGGGCTCCTGGGATCAGAATATGCTTTTTGTGGCGGAAATCAGCGGAGATTTTCACTGTATGGACGGCGGTGTGATGGGATTTTTGGAAGAGAAAGAGCCTGCAGTGCTGTACATAGATTATGAGCAGTATAACAGGTATGAGGAAGCACTGCAGGATGTGGAAGTGGTGTATCGGAACCGGAAGGATCCGTATCTGCTTTTGGGGAATTAATACAGAGATTAGGGGCGGCGTCTCCACATCCCAAACGTAATCCCCCCGCTTATCAGCAGAATCCCTGCACAGAGCAGAAGATATACTTTAATATTGAAATACGTGGTGACCTGGTATTCATAGACAGAGAATGCCAGGTCTCCTTTTTCCTGTATTTCACCGCCTACGGTGAGCTGGCCGCCGGAGTACATGTCACAGTTGCCGGTATTATAGGAGAGAAATTCCAGACTGTCCTCGCCTTTGATATAGCCGGGGGTGATCTCCAGGGTATAGACGGAAGGGCCATTTGGAGTTATGGGGTCAAGAACAAACTCATAAGGCGTGTTCTTTACAACCATACCAGAGAGAAAACGATCATTGTCATAGAGAACCTGTCCATGCTCATCGGTGAGCTTCACGAGGAAGGCAGACTGATTGTATTCGCCCACAGTGTTAATGGCCTGGACGGCGATACGGTTGAAAGGCCGGTCTGTGGTGAAAGTCTGTACATAGGTCTGATCATAGTCCTTCACATACCCGTCATAGCCGCCGGCGTACTGATACTGGTTGACACAGTAGTTCCGCTCTTCAATGGGGGTATCCACCAGCTGGATTTTCCCAAGGTACAGCAGAAGAAGCAGGAACGGAAAAGAAGCACTGCAGACCATCCAGCCATTTTGAAAGATATGATTTTTGAAAGGGCTTTCGGCCAGCTGTATCATTGCGTCCGCCAGAAGGATCAATCCCAGGAAGGTAAAGCCAATGCTGTAAAGGGGATTGGTCTCCCACAGAACGTGAAAAGCCATAGTTCCAAGAAATGTCAGCTGAATGAGAAAAGATTCCGGTACGGATTTCCGTCTTTTCAGAGCAATGCATCCAAAAACAGCGGCCAGTCCTGCTGCCAGCATCTCTAAAACCCGAAAAGCCTGACTGTAGACAGTCAGACAGCCGCTTTTATTTCCAAGAAGGTAATCGTAGATCCGGCTGTAAGAGGCAGAGCTGTTCTCCGCCAGATAACTGTCTGTGCCGTCTGCCCAGGTATTCAGAAGCTTCCGGCCGGTCAGGGCGATAAGGCCCGCAGGTCCTGCTTCCTGAATCCGCTCCAGAAGGACTTCCTTGTCTGCGGCGGTCTTTTCTTCCTTTGTTTCAAAACCAGAGGTGAAAATTTCATCCGTCTGATCGAAGGCTCCATCCCACCGGGCGCCCATCATGACCCAGTGAATGGCGGGAAATCCCGTATTTTTGTAATCAAATTTTACATAACGGTCCACGGCTGCACTCCAGAAACCCAGTGAAAGGGCGGCAGCAAGAAGAAATGCAGCGCCGGGCAGAAGATACGGCTTGAGAATGGAGATGCATTCCGCGTGAGCTTTACGGGCAGTCAGTCTGGCAGCCAGCCGCATTCCTGTCAGAAGAACCACAGCGATCATAGCGATTATGGCAGTTGCCCGAAGCTTATAACCCAGAACCAGAACCAGGCCCAGGGCGGCTCCCAGAAGAATACGGCCGGAAGGCGTTCTGGTCTTTGAAAACTGCAGATACAAATGCAGAATACCCATCAGGCAGGGCATGGAAAGCGTAGCAGTATAATAGTAGCCGGCCCACACGTAAGAAAGCGGGCAGAGAACACAGATGATGAGATAGAGGACGCCGGCCCGGCGGTTCTTAAGCTCCCTGAAGATAAGATAACCCAACCAGACAGAACCGGTGGTGCAGAGGATATTGAGGATCTGGACGGCCGGCATAAAGAAGGATTCCGGCATTCCACATCTGGAGAACAGCAGCAGCAGCCAGTAGGTTAGTATGGTGATGGGATAATTATTGGTGTAACGGGCAAAATACCCGGTCTCATAAGTACCGGAAATGGTGTGGGTATTCAGCATTTCTACCGCCATATCAAAAGTTTTCAATGGATCATAGCGAAGCGACGGCTGAATCAGGGCCAGAAATACCAGCTGACCTAAAAAGATTAACAGGATACAGATATATGACAGATGTTTAAGTCTGCGGTTCTCAAGTCTTTGAAGAGAATCATAGATCAATAAAAAGGCAGCGCAGAGAAAAATAACCGCAAGAAAAATAATCAGTATTTTGGCCGGGAGCACATTCAGATCTCTAAGCCAGGAAGCATCCCAGCGGACAAAAGACCAGATCCCGGTATAAAGAGTGAAAACTGCAAGCAGCAACAGTACAATTGTATACATAAAACCTCCTGAAGAGACAATCAGTCATGGATTATCGGGTGCCCAGCCGCGCCATTCGAGATATCGTGCTGAACTGTTGTAACTAGCATACCGCAAAAATAACTCTTGTGCAATCCCGATTATTTGTTATAATAGAAATGCAAAATGCAGGAAAACAGCCTGTCCTGCGGGTATTCATAAGTGGAGGAGTAAAGATGGGAAAATATTTTGGAACGGACGGCTTTCGAGGAGAAGCCAATGTGAAGCTGACCGTAGAGCATGCCTTTAAGGTGGGAAGATACCTGGGATGGTACTATGGAAGGGACCATAAGGCACAGATTGTAATCGGTAAAGATACAAGAAGAAGCAGTTATATGTTCGAATACGCCCTGGCGGCCGGAATCACAGCCTCAGGAGCAGACGCGTATCTTCTGCATGTAACCACAACTCCCAGCGTCTCTTATGTGGTACGGACGGAGGGCTTTGACTGCGGCATTATGATTTCTGCCAGCCACAACCCCTTTTATGACAATGGAATCAAGGTTATCAACGGCCTGGGGCACAAACTGGAGGCAGAGGTTGAGGAAAAGATTGAGAAATACATTGACGGAGAAGTGGAGGAGCGCCCTCTGGCCACAGGGGAAGACATTGGAAGAACCATTGACTTTGCAGCCGGCCGGAATCGTTACCTGGGATATCTGATATCGCTGCCCACCCGTTCCTTTAAGAATATGCGGGTAGGACTGGACTGCTCCAACGGCAGCGCTTCAGCCATTGCCAAGAGCGTATTTGATGCGCTGGGTGCCAAGACTTATGTGATCAACAATGACCCGGACGGCACCAATATCAATACGAACTGCGGCTCCACCCATATCGAGGCCCTGCAGCAGTTTGTAAAGGAGAAGCATCTGGATGTAGGCTTTGCCTATGACGGAGATGCGGACCGCTGTCTGGCGGTAGATGAGAATGGAAATGTAGTAGACGGAGACCGGATTCTCTATATCTGCGGTAAATACATGATGGAGCAGAAGGCGCTCCGCCACAATACCATTGTGACTACGGTTATGTCCAACCTGGGTCTTTATAAAGCCTGTGACAAGATCGGCATGAAGTATGAGAAGACGGCTGTGGGTGACAAATATGTCTATGAGAATATGACCGCCAACGGCTTTCAGCTGGGCGGCGAGCAGTCAGGACATATTATCTTCAGCAAGCATGCCACGACAGGAGACGGGATCCTGACTTCTCTAAAGATTATGGAAGTGATTTTGGAGAAGAAATCTACCCTGGCTGTTCTGGCTTCAGAGGTGAAGATTTATCCCCAGCTCCTGCAGAATCTGAGAGTGGCCGATATGGACGCCACATTGAACCATCCGGATGTGGTGAAGGCGATTGCGGATGTGGAAGCGAAGCTGGCCGGAGAAGGAAGAGTTCTGGTGCGCAAGAGCGGAACCGAGCCCCTGCTTCGGGTTATGGTGGAAGCCTTAAGCGATGAGCTTTGTGAGGAATATGTTCTGCATATTATCAATGCTATGAAAGGAACCTTATAGATTAGACAGTTATTTGAAGGAAAATAAGGAGGAAGAAGCATGAAAAAAACAGCATTAGTGGTAATGGCAGCCGGTATCGGAAGCCGCTTTGGCGGCGGGATCAAGCAGTTAGAGCCTGTGGGGCCAAGCGGCGAGATCATTATGGATTATTCCATTCATGACGCTCTGGAGGCAGGTTTTAACAAGGTAGTGTTCATTATCCGCAGGGATTTGGAGAAGGATTTCCGCGAAATCATCGGTAACCGCATTGAGAAGCTGACCGAAGTGGAATACGCGTTCCAGGAGCTGGAGAATCTGCCAGGCGGCTTTAAAAATCCGGAAGGACGTACCAAACCATGGGGAACCGGCCAGGCAGTTTTAAGCTGTAAGGGCCTTCTCAAAGAGCCTTTTGTAGTAATCAATGCAGATGACTACTATGGGAAAGAAGCTTTTGTAAAGGTGCATGATTATCTGATCCAGGAACATCCGGATAATGGAATGCTTGATTTCTGCATGGCAGGCTTTATTTTGGGTAATACTCTCAGTGACAATGGTGCTGTTACCAGAGGAATCTGCAAGGTAGAGAACGGATATCTGACGGATGTGGTGGAGACTTCCGGGATCGAGAAGCTTCCTGACGGCGGAGCGGCGGTACCTGGCGAAGACGGAAAACTGGTACCGGTGGATGCAGAAAGCTATGTGTCCATGAATATGTGGGGACTGACTCCAGAATTGCTGGATGAGATCGAGAAGGGCTTTATTGAGTTCCTGGGCAATGTAAAGCCGGGAGATCTGAAGGCTGAGTATCTGCTTCCGGGAATCATTGACGGACTTTTAAAGGAGCAGAAAGCTTCAGTCCGCGTGCTGGAGACCAAGGATAAGTGGTTCGGCGTTACCTATAAGGAAGATAAACAGTCAGTTGTAGATTCCTTTAAGAAGCTGATTGCTGACGGAGTATATAAAGAGAAGCTATTCTCATAAAAGATTGCGACAGGGCGGGGATGCCGCGAAATCGACCAACAGCTGTTTTTGCTGTACCTGGTTGTTCTGCGGCAGCTCCCCCTGTTTTTCAGGTGGACTATGAATACAAAAAAGAAATCTCTGCTTTCTTACTATAAGCCCTACAGGGGGCTTCTTGCGTTGGATCTGCTTTTTGCAGTGACGGGGGCCGGTGTCAGCCTTGCGGTTCCGCTGATTGTGCGTTATATTACCAATCAGGTCATTTATCAGGAAAGCAGTACGGCCTGGCACACCATTCTGACTTTGACGGCATTTATGCTGCTGCTTCTGGTGGTGGAGCTTATATGCAATTTTTATATTACCTATTGGGGACATATGATGGGGGCGCGGATGGAGTACGGCATGCGCAATGAGATTTTTGCCCACTATCAGAAGCTTTCCTTTACTTTCTATGATAACCAGAAGGTGGGACAGCTGATGTCCAGAGTGACAAATGATCTCTTTGAAATTACGGAGCTTCTGCATCACGGTCCGGAGGATGTGACCATCTCCCTGATCAAGATTGTGGGAGCGCTTGTCATTCTCTGGAATATTAACGTGAGGCTGACGCTGGCTGTGGTCTGTTTTCTGCCCTTTATTTTTGCCTTTGCTGTTTTCCTGAACCGGAAGATGAAATATGTGTTTAAACAGAACCGGGTGAAAATGGCGGATATCAACGGCCAGATTGAGGACAATCTCTCCGGTATCCGGGTGGTGAAGTCCTTTGCCAACGAGGAGATAGAGTTTCATAAATTTGAAGAGGGAAATCATCGGTTTCTGGAAACAAAGCGGAAAAACTATCTTTATATGGGCACCTACCATTCAGTGCTGAATGCCATGCTGACGGGAGTTACCATCGCGGTTGTTCTTGTGGGAGCAAGGCTGATTACCACAGCTTCCATGGAAGTGACGGATCTGATTACGTTTCTTCTGTATATTGCCAATTTTACGGAGCCGGTGAAAAAGCTGATTAACTTTACAGAGCAGTTTCAAAACGGGTATTCCGGATATGTGAGATTCCGGGAGATCATGGAGATTGAGCCGGATATTGCTGACAGAAAGGATGCCAGGCCTCTTATGGATGTGAAGGGACAGGTGGATTTCCAGGATGTGTCCTTCCGGTATGAGGAGAATACGGAGACCGTGCTGGATCAGGTAAGCCTTTCCGTTCCCGCAGGAAGTTATGTGGCTCTGGCAGGCTCTTCCGGCGGAGGAAAAACTACACTCTGCAGTCTGATTCCCAGGTTTTATGATGTGACCTCCGGCAGTGTGCGTATAGACGGGGTGGATGTAAGGGATATAACTCTGAAGAGTCTGCGCAGCAATATCGGAATTGTGCAGCAGGATGTGTACCTCTTTGCAGGTACGGTGCTGGACAACATTCTTTACGGAAGGCCGGACGCCAGCCGGGAAGAAGTGATGGAGGCGGCCAGGAATGCCAATGCCCATTCTTTTATCATGGAACTGCCGGATGGATACGATACGGATATCGGCCAGCGGGGGGTGAAGCTCTCCGGCGGACAGAAACAGCGGATTTCCATCGCCCGCGTGTTTTTGAAGAATCCGCCCATTCTGATTTTTGATGAGGCAACTTCCGCACTGGATAACGAGAGTGAGCGGGTGGTGCAGGAATCTTTGGAGCATCTGGCCAGGAACCGGACAACCTTTGTAATTGCCCACCGCCTGTCAACCATCCGCAATGCCCAGCGGATCCTGGTTCTGACAGAGAACGGAATCGAGGAGCAGGGCACCCATGAGGAGCTTATAAAGCTCCATGGGATCTATGAAAAATTATACCATACACACTGAGGAGAGCATTTTATGGAAATCAATTTCAAGCGCCCGGAGCTTGCAGATCGGGATGAGATCAACCGGTATCTGGCCTATGCGGATACAAGAAGCTGTGAGATGACCTTTGCCAACACATATCTGTGGGCGAGGCATTATGATATCGGCTTTGCAGTTGTGGAGGACATGCTGGTATTCGGCCATACTGCAGGAACGGTATCCTTTACGGTTCCCGTTGGACCGGGAGAACTGAAAAAGACAGTGGATACGCTGCTGGCTTACTGTGAGGAAAGAGGGGTGCCTTTTCAGCTTCACAATGTGACAGAGGACGAATTTGCCAGGCTGGAGATCCTTTATCCGGGAGCATTCTCCATCGAATATGAGCGGGAATATGCGGATTATGTATATGAGACAGAGAAGCTTGCGAATCTGTCCGGGAAAAAATACCACAGTAAAAAGAATCATATCAACAAATTTAAAAACCTTTACCCGGACTGGAGCTATGAACCCATTACGAAGGAGAATATAGAGGAATGTTTTCAGATGGCCTTACGCTGGCGGGAACTCAACGGCTGTGAGGAGGATGAGGAAAAACATGCCGAGATCTGTGTGACGCTAAACTTCCTGCGGCTTTTTGAGGAGCTTGAAATGCGGGGAGGCGCCCTGCGGGTAGATGGAAAGATCGTGGCGTTCACCATTGGCGAACCGGTGGGAAAGGATACCCTGGTGGTTCATATAGAGAAAGCCTTCGCAGATGTGCAGGGGGCTTATACCATGATCAACCAGCAGTTTGCAGAGCATGAAGGGGAAGGCTTCGCTTATCTCAACCGGGAAGAGGACATGGGAGAGGAAGGACTGAGAAAAGCAAAGTTGTCTTATAAACCCGTATTTCTCATTGAAAAAGGGGTTGTAAGAAAGCGCAGCCTCCTGTAAGATAGTAGAAACGGCAGAAGGGAACTGCCGTCCGCAGGAGACTGTGACAAAAGAGGAGTTTGAAAAATGAAAAAATGGGAAGAGAACGTACGAAGAGTTGTGCCCTATACGCCGGGGGAGCAGCCCAATGTACCGGGAATGATTAAGCTGAATACCAATGAAAACCCTTACCCGCCTGCGCCGGGAGTGCTTCAGGCGCTGGCAGAGATGGATGCAGAGCGGTTCCGGCTCTATCCGGATCCGGCTTCCTCGGTGCTGGTGGAGGCGCTGGCAGATTATTATCACAGGCCGAAGGAGCAGTTTTTTGTGGGTGTAGGATCTGACGACGTGCTGGCCATGGCGTTCCAGACCTTTTTTAACTCAAAAAAGCCAATTTTGTTTCCGGATATTACCTATTCCTTTTACCCGGTATGGGCGGATTTGTTTGGAATTCCCTATGAGCAGCCGGCCCTGGACGAAGCGTTCCAGGTGGTCAGGGAGGATTATCAGAGGGAAAACGGCGGGATTGTTTTCCCCAATCCCAATGCGCCTACAGGACTTTATATGGAGCCTGCCGGGGTGGAGGAGATTCTTTGCAGGAATCCGGACGTGGTTGTGATTGTAGATGAGGCCTATGTGGATTTTGCAGGCCCTTCCGCCATGGAGCTGATTGACCGCTATGAGAATCTTCTTGTGGTGCAGACCTTCTCCAAGTCCCGCTCCATGGCAGGTATGCGGATCGGTTTTGCTGTGGGGAATCCGGTGTTGATTCAGTATCTCAATGATGTGAAGTATTCCTTTAACTCCTATACCATGAGCCAGGCGGCTTTGGAGCTGGGAGCGGCTTGTGTCAGGGACGGTGCTTATTTTCAGGAGACACAGAAGAAAATTATAGCTGCAAGGGAACGGACCAAGGAAAAGCTTTTGGAGCTGGGATTTTCATTTCCGGATTCCAGGGCGAACTTTATCTTTGCCAGGCATGAATCCTGTTCAGCGTCAGAAATGTTTGAGGCCCTGAAGAAACAAAATATTTATGTACGGCATTTTGATGCGCCCAGAATCAGAGACTATCTGAGAATTACCATAGGAACGGATGAGCAGATGGACATACTGATTGGATTTTTGAGGGAATACTTAAAAAGATAAAATATATAGGATATGCTGCAGGCAGAGAAAGGACAAAGAAAAATGACAGAAACATTGGTACAGTGGTTTGTAGATACATTGGGAGGGAGCGCGGCCAAGGAGCTCATTATTTTCATTATTTCCATGATTCCCATTTTGGAGCTGAGAGGAGGTCTTCTGGCAGCAGGGCCGGCCTTCCTGGATGTGGAAATGTGGAGAGCGATTCCTATCTGCATTGTGGGCAATCTGATTCCGGTTCCCTTTATCCTGCTGTTTATCACCGCGATCTTTAACTGGCTGAAAAAGACAAAGCTCTTTCGGCCAATGGTGGAAAAGCTGGAGAAACGGGCCATGAGTAAAAAAGATCAGATTGAAAAATATGAGTTTTGGGGACTGTTTTTATTTGTGGGAATCCCTCTGCCGGGAACGGGCGCCTGGACAGGGTCGCTGATTGCGTCTCTTCTGGGAATCCGGTTTCGGAAAGCATTTCCGGCAGTAATCCTGGGCGTGCTGCTGGCGGCATTTATTATGACTGTGTTGTCGTATACCATTCTGGGCTCTATCGTTGGATGAGCAAGCTGGTAAAAAGGAGAGGTGAAGGCTGTGGAATGGCCGAAGAAAAAATTATATTTTATTTATAATCCCCATGCGGGAAAGGAGCATATTAAGGGGAAACTGTACGGAATTCTGCAGGTTCTGGCAGATGCAGGATACGAGCTGACGGTTTATCCCACAAAAGGATATCAGGACGCGGTGGATCAGATAGTGCAGCTGCCAAAAGATTATGAGCTGGTGGTGTGCAGCGGCGGTGACGGAACCCTGGACGAGGTTGTGATGGGAATGATGCAGCGAGAGCAGAGAATTCCCATTGGATATATTCCGGCAGGAACCTGCAATGATTTTGCGCGTTCCCTGAAGATACCCGGCAATATGCCGGAGGCGGCGCGGATTGCAGTCCGGGGTGAAAATTTTGCCTGTGATGTGGGTTCTTTTAACCAGCGGAATTTTATTTATATTGCGGCTTTTGGTATTTTTACAGGAGTATCCTATTCCACGAAGCAGGAGGTTAAGAATGCGCTGGGCCAGATGGCCTATATACTGGAAGGAATGAAGAGCCTCTACAATGTGAAATCTTACCAGATGAAGGTGACAAGCCAGGAGATGTGCTTTGAGGGGGATTTCCTCTTCGGCATGGTAACGAATTCCAAATCTGTGGGCGGATTCAAAAGAATCGTCGGGAAGAATGTGGTTTTTGATGACGGCGTGTACGAGGTGACCTTTATCCGGAGACCGAAAAATGCCATAGAACTGCAGGAAATTCTGACAGCCCTTCTGGTTAAGGAAATTGATGAGCGGTATATGTATTCCTTCCGTAGCGCCCGGATAGAAGTGGAGGCGGAGCAGGAAGTTCCCTGGTCACTGGACGGGGAATTTGGCGGAGAACATAAGCGGGTGGTGATTTCCAACAATCCAAGAGCGGTAGAGATACGGATTGCCCCGGAAATGCGCGCGGGCATTACTGTGAAAAAGGCAGGAGAAGACAATGAGTGAGAAGACAAACATATCCAGAATATTTGGAGAATATGTATTTAATGATACCATCATGCAGGAACGGCTGCCCAAAAAGATTTACAGGGAATTAAAGCAGACCATTCAGGAGGGAAAGGAACTGGATCTGGCAGTGGCAGATGTGGTGGCGCATGAGATGAAGGAGTGGGCCATTGAGCAGGGCGCAACCCATTATTCTCACTGGTTCCAGCCGCTGACCGGAGCTACGGCGGAGAAGCATGACGCGTTTCTCTCCGCACCCAAAGCAGATGGAAAGGCTCTGATGGAGTTTTCCGGAAAAGAGCTGGTGAAAGGCGAGCCGGATGCATCTTCTTTTCCGTCCGGCGGCTTAAGGGCTACTTTTGAGGCCAGAGGCTATACAGCCTGGGATTGTACTTCGCCGGCATTTGTAAAGAAGGATGCGGATGGTTCCAGAGCCATTCTGTACATTCCAACAGCCTTCTGTTCCTATAAGGGCGAGGCGCTGGATCAGAAAACTCCGCTTCTGCGATCCATGGAAGCGGTTAACAAGCAGGCGCTCCGCCTCCTTAAGCTGTTTGGCAATGAGACTTCCCGGAGAGTAACGCCTTCCGTAGGAGCAGAGCAGGAGTATTTTCTGGTGGATCGGGAAAAGTACCTGAAGAGGAAGGATCTGGTGTTTACCGGCCGCACGCTGTTTGGGGCGATGCCGCCGAAGGGCCAGGAGCTGGATGATCACTATTTCGGGGTTATCCGGGAACGGATTGCAGACTTTATGGCAGATGTGAACCGGGAGCTATGGAAGCTGGGGGTATCGGCCAAGACACAGCATAACGAGGTGGCTCCGGGCCAGCATGAGCTTGCTCCTATCTACGCAGAATGTAATGTAGCAGTGGATCACAACCAGCTGGTGATGGAGACTCTGAAGAAAGCAGCTTATCAGCATGGCCTTCAGTGTCTGCTCCACGAAAAGCCCTTTGCCGGCGTAAATGGTTCCGGGAAGCACAACAACTGGTCGCTGATCACGGATGACGGAATCAATCTTCTGGATCCGGGAAAGACGCCCCATGAGAATATTCAGTTTCTGCTGATTCTGACCTGTATCCTGAAAGCAGTGGATACCCATGCAGCCCTTCTTCGGGAGTCTGCAGCTGACGTGGGAAATGATCACCGTCTGGGAGCCAGTGAGGCGCCGCCTGCGATTATTTCTGTCTATCTGGGAGCACAGCTGGAAGATGTGCTGTCTCAGCTTATCAGCACAGGAGAGGCCACGCACAGTCTGCGGGGCGGCCATTTACATACAGGAGTGCGCACCCTTCCGGATTTTGCCAAGGATGCTACAGACCGCAACCGGACTTCGCCATTTGCCTTTACAGGCAATAAATTTGAGTTCCGTATGGTGGGATCCAGGGATTCCATTGCGGCTCCCAATGTGGTCCTCAATACCATTACAGCCCAGTCTTTTGCCGAGGCTTGTGATTGTCTGGAACAGGCTAAGGACTTTGACATGGCAGTTCACGATCTGATCAAGAAATATGCCTCAGAGCATCAGCGGATTGTTTTTAACGGGAACGGATATTCAGAGGAATGGGTGGAGGAGGCCAGGCGCAGAGGCCTTCCCAATATTAAAACCATGGTTGATGCAATTCCGGTTTTGACAGAGGATAAAACGGTGGAGCTCTTTGAGACTTATGGGGTATTTACCCGCGCAGAGCTTCAGTCCCGTGCGGAGATTCAGTATGAAACCTATGCCAAGGCGATTAATATTGAGGCCCGTTCTATGATTGACATTGCCAGCAAGCACATCATTCCCTCTGTGCTGCAGTATACCACGGCTCTTGCCTCTTCGGTGAATCAGATTCGCCAGGCCTGCGGGGAAGCCAATATCAGTGTTCAGATTGAGCTCCTGAAGGAATGCTCTTCCCTGCTGGCAGCGACTAAGGCGGCTCTGCGGAGACTGACGGAGGTAACGGATGCTTCCGGAGAGCAGAAAGAGGGAAGGAATCGTGCCGTGTATTTCCAGGATATAGTGGTTCCGGCGATGGAAGCCCTGCGGCAGCCGGTGGATAAGCTGGAGATGCTGGTGGCCAAGGATATGTGGCCCATGCCCTCTTATGGGGATCTGCTGTTTGAGGTGTAGATTTCGGGGAAACCGGCAGGAAAACCGCAAAGTAAAAGGACATCGACAGGGATGGAGAATCCCAGGCCGATGTCCTTTTTGTATCACAGGAAACCAGGGCTGTTGCAAAACAGAAAATTTCCGTGATATAAAACATTCTCTGAGCACAGATTTTATTATGTAAAATTATTCGGCTGATGTTTCGTCCTTGGGAGCTTCCTTTTTTTCTTCCTCGGTGATGGTCTGATTGGTTACCATGGTACATCTGCCGTCGAAGAATGCATCCTCGTCAATAACAAGGGAGCGGGCGGAAATGTTGCCGGACAGACGGCCGGTGGAGAACAGCTCCAGCTTGCCGGAAGCGGAGATGTCGCCTACCACTTTACCGGAAATGATAACGTTCTGAGCAATAATATTGCCTTTAATCTCACCGTCTGTGCCGAGAATTAAATTTCCCAGAGAAGCGCAGTTGCCGTTGAGCTTTCCGTCAATCCGGATGGCTTCCGGCGCGGTGATGTTGCCGTCAAACACAGCGCCTGGTCCGATGATGGTGCCGATTTTTGTCTGAGCATCATTTGCAGATGCAGTAGTAGTTACGGTTTTACTTTTTCCTAACATGTGAAATCCTCCTGTACACTAATTGGTGGTGCTGATTTTATCCTTTTGCATCGATAACAGAGAGCGGATCAATGGTTTCTCCATTCAAAAGAACCTGATAATCCAGCTGGGTGTCATCCGATGTAATGGTCATTAAAATAGTTCCGGCCTCTACCTGGGCCCCTTCCTCCACGTTGATCTCTGCTTCTTTGTGAAGGAGATAACGGGTCTTGTAACCATCCTCATGCTCGATCTCAATGATATGTTCATAGATTTCATCTTCCGAGCTGACTGCGGTTACGGTTCCGTCCCCTGCTGCTACAATATGGCCGCCATTGAAGGTGCTGACAGAAATGTAGGGATGTTCCTCTGTGTATTTGTCGGGCTTTAATGTATACGCGCCGTCAGAGGGGAAATGGGAGGGAAGAGCGGAAGCTGCTTCTGCATTCTCTCCGTTTGCAGCTTCTTCGGAAGCGTTTTCCTGTGCTGCGGAAGTTTCTGTTTTCTGCCGCAGAGCTTCATTTTCTGCTGTAAGTTTTAATTTATCTTTGGTCAAAGCGTCTGTTTTTGCTTCGAGCTCCTCTATCTTCTTGGTCTGTTCAGCCAGCTGGCGCCGAAGAACGCTTAAGGACCCGTCTGCCATAGAGGTCTGGTAGATCAGCCATCCCACGACAATCAATAAGAGAAGCAGCAGGCCGGCGCATAAACGGAGAGTCAAAGCGGCTATCTGAAACTGCTTACTTTTCCCGTTGGTGTTGGATACCATGAGAACGGAATAAATTTCTTTACGTTTATGTCTTTGATTTTTCATTCCATAACCTCCTGTGTTCCCTATTGTACCATAAAACGGCGTAAAAGCAAATAAGCATTTTTGGAATTCATTTATGGATTTTTTGGTTACTATTACTAGTATTTATGCTGTAAATTTGGTGATTATTCAACTAAAAAATTAGTTGAAATATATAATTATCTGTGCTATTCTTTTATTAACTTCAGTGGAATAATTAATTAAAGGAGGAAATAATGGAAGGATACAGGAAAAAAGAAGAAGTTCTGAAATGGATTGATTTCCATGAAAATGAACTGGTGGAACTGCTTCGGGACATGGTAAGGTCCAGGCCGGTAAACGGAGCTCTGTCAGAGACAGAGGATGAGCGGAAGGTCCAGCAGATCGTAAAGGAAAGGATACAGGCTATGGGGCTGGAAGCGGATTGTGTGCCGGTAGACCTGAAAGAGCTGGAAGCATACCGGGGGATGCCCGGCTTTGTGTCCGGATATACGGATCGGATTGATTTCTCAGGGAGAGAGAATCTTTATACCCGGATAAAGGGAAGCAGAGGAGGAGAGGCAAAATCTCTGATGCTGGCAGGACATGCCGATGTTGTCCCAGTGGAAAATCCGGCCCGGTGGGAGTATCCGCCCTTTGAGGGGCAGACAGCCGGCGGCTTTCTTTATGGCAGAGGAACCGTGGATATGCTGGGGGGAATTGCAGGAATGCTTATGGCTGTGAAGGCCCTTAAGGAAAATCAGGTGAAGCTGAAAGGCGATATTTGGTTTGGAAGTATCGTGGGAGAGGAGACCGGGGGAACCGGTATGCTGGCATTCTCTGAATTTTTGAGAAAAGCAGGAATTTCAGTGGATGCGGCCATTATGGGAGAGCCTACCAATCTGCAGCTGAGCCTTCTGTGCCGGGGAATCCTCTGGGTGGATGTGGAGGTTTACGGAAAGACTGGTCATCTGGAAGTGACACAGCCTCATTGGAGTCAGGGAGGAGTTGTCAGCGCGATTGAAAAAGCATTTTATCTGGCGCAAGCCATTGAACAGCTGAACAGGGACTGGGAAACGAGACCGGATAAGAACCATGAGCTTCTGCGTCTGCCCTGCCAGGCAAAGCTTTCCAAAATACAGGGAGGGCATCATCACTCCAGCTATCCGGACCGCTGTGTCTTAAGCTACAATCTGCAGGTGCTGCCTCATGAGACCGATGAGAAGGGACTTGGGACAGCCACAAAAAAGGAATTTGAGGCGTATATCGCAGGAGTGGCAGCCGCGGATCCCTGGATGCGGGAGCATCCCCCTAAGGTGGACTGGATTCTGGAAGCAGACTGTGGAGAGGTTCCAAAGGAACATCCTTTTGTAGATGCCTTTTTGAAGACAGGCCGGGAAATTATGCCGGATATGGAGCTTACAGGTTCAGAGTTCCACACGGATAATGAGTGGCCAAAGAGGCTGGCAGGAATTCCGACGGTTAATTTCGGTCCGGGCAATCCGGCGCTGGCACACAATGATAATGAGCGGTGCAGTATCCGCCAGCTTGTGGATTATACAAAAATCATCGCATGCCAATGCATGGACTGGTGCGGATATGAGGAGGAATAACGTGGACATTACAAGAGCAGATCAGATTGTGTATGCAGAAGTAAAGAATCCGGGGAAATGGATGGGAAAAGAGCTTCCGGAGATTCCAAAGGCTGTGTATGAACAGCGGCTGGGAAAAGTCAGGGAGCGTATGAAGGAAGAACAGCTGGATTTTCTGTTCCTGTACGGGGACAAGGAGCACTGCGGAAATTTTGAATATCTGTGCGGTTACGATCCCAGGTATGAGGAGGCAGCTCTGATTGTCCCGCTGGAAGGGAAGTGCCATGTAGTCCTGGGAAATGAATGCTTCAGCCTGCACCGGCTTTCCAGGATTCCGGCAGTGCCTCATTTGTATCCGGTCTTTTCACTGCCAAACCAGCCGGCAGAGGAATCCTGCGGACTGAAAGAGATTCTGGAAAAAGCCGGGATTCAAAAAGGGAGCAGGGCAGGTGTATGTGGATGGAAGTTATTTCCCAAAAGCAGGCAGACAAAAGGATATCTGGACATTCCCTGGTATCTCGTTCAGGAGCTCATGGAACAGACAGGAGACAGGGACTGCCTGACGGATGCCAATGAAATTTTTATAGATCCCCAAAAGGGGCTGCGCACCGTCAATGAGGCAGAGCAGATTGCTTATTTTGAATACGGCGCATCGCTGGTTTCCAACAAGATGCTGGACGCTTTGGCTTTCATGGAGCCGGGAAAGAGCGGCCAGGAGCTGGCAGAGCTTTTATCTCCCATGGGGCTTCCCATGACCAGTCATGTGATGTTTGCTTCCGGTGAAAGGACGGCAGTCAGCCTGACCAGTCCCACATCCAGAAAAATTCAGACAGGGGATGTGATCAATTTCTCCTTCAGCCTGCGGGGCGGTCTTACCTGCCGGGCCGGGTACGCCGTAGAAGAGGCGCAGCAGCTGCGGGAGGAAGTAAGAGATTATCTGGATCAGGTGGTAAAACCCTATTTTGCCGCAGGCGTATCCTGGCTGGAACAGATGGAGATCGGAATTACCGGAGGAGCTGTCTATGATTTGGTGGAGCACTGCTTCCCCAAAGAGAAATTTGGCTGGGTGTTAAATCCGGGACATCTGACCGGAACAGAGGAATGGCTGGCATCTCCCATTTATTCAGGCTCGCAGATCCCATTAAAAAGCGGGCAGATTCTGCAGCTGGATATTATCCCGGAGAGTATACCGCCCTATTTTACCTCAAACATGGAGGATGGAATTCTGCTGGCAGACCAGGAGCTGCAGAGAGAAATACGGCTGAAGTACCCGGATATGTGGGACAGAATGCAGAAGCGCAGAACGTATATGGAACAGGAAATCGGCATTGTGATGAAGCCGGAGGTGCTTCCCATGTCTAATTCACTTGGGTTGTTAAGGCCCTTTTTCTTCAACCGGAAAAAGGCCATGAAAAAGCAATAAAAAAGGAGGAAAACAAATGAGAAACAGGAAAAAGGTGTCAGCAATGGTATTGGCAGGGCTTATGGCGGTATTGGCGGCAGGCTGTTCTACGGAATCCGCTCCGGGTGCAGCTGCACAGGAACCGGCGCGGGAGCAGGAGAAACAGGCAGAACAGGGACAGGAGCAGACAAAAGCTGCCGGCGGAGAGAAGCTGGTAGTGGCATTTTCACAGACCGATAATGTGGGAGGCTTTAAAATCGCCGAGACAGAGAGCATCCGGGAAGCAGTGGCCGCGGAGGGCTGGGAACTTTTATTTACAGATGCCCAGGCATCCACAGAAAAGCAGGTATCGGATATTGAAGATCTGATTTCCCAGAAACCGGACTATCTGGTGATTGCTCCCAGAGAGGCGGAAGGCCTGTCCACAGCGCTGGCGGCTGCGAAGACAGCGGGAATCCCTGTGATACTGGTGGACCGGCTGGCAAATGGGGAAGCAGGCGTTGACTACGTTACCTGTCTTCAGTCCGACTGTGTGTGGGAGGGAGAAGCGGCTGCCCGGTGGCTGGCAGAGGCAACAGGCGGAAAGGCCAATATCGTTGTACTGGAAGGAACACCAGGAGCCACCTCAGGCATTGACCGGCGGGAAGGCTTCAAGAAGGTGCTGGAGGAATACCCGGATATGAAGATTGTCGCTTCACAGACAGCCAATTTCATGCGGGCAGAGGCTCAGAAGGTATTTGAGAATATTCTGCAGGCCCATGGAGATGAGATCACAGCGGTTTATGCAGATAATGATGATATGACACTGGGAGCTATCCAGTCAGCCAAGGCTCAGGGGCTGAAACCGGGAGAAGATATTATCTTCATCGGTGTGGACGGAACGAAAGAAGCCGTAGAGGCCATCAAGACGGGAGAGATCGGATGTATTGTGGAGTGCAATGCGCATTTCGGACCAGGCGTTGTAGACGTAATTAAGAAGCTTGAGAACGGTGAGAGCGTTCCCACAGAAATCGTCAGCGAGGATATGGTTTTTGATATCACCAACATTGACACAGCGCTGGAGAGAGCATTCTAGATAAAAATCAGGCGGGCTGCCAAAGGATAAGCCATTTGGCTTAATTCCGGCAGCCCCCGGATTAGGAGGAGGTAATCATATGGCGGAACATGCAGTGCTTCGGATTCGGGATGTATCCAAGCAGTTTCCGGGAGTAAAGGCCCTGTCTCATGTATCCATGGAGGTTGAGAAGGGGGAAGTACGGGCCTTAATGGGAGAAAACGGAGCAGGAAAGTCCACCCTGATTAAAATACTTACAGGAATTTATCAGTTTGAGGAGGGGGAGATCGAGTTTGACGGAAAAAGGGTACATCCCAAATCAGCCATTGAAATGCAGCGGCTGGGCGTCAGCACCATTTACCAGGAGATCAATCTGATTCCTTATCTGTCTGTAGCAGAAAACATTTATATTGGCAAAGAACCCATAAAACATGGAAGAATTGACTGGGAACAGGTGAAAAAGGGAGCGGAAGAAGCCCTCAGGGATCTGGGAATTTCGATTGATGTCACCCAGAAGATTAACCAGCTGAGTACTGCCCTTCAGCAGATGGCGGCAATTGCCAGAGCCCTTCAGACCGATGCGAAGCTCTTTATCATGGACGAGGCTACGTCTTCCCTGGACAAGAGAGAGACACAGCGGCTGTTCGATGTGATTCGAAATCTGAAGGAACGGGGAATTGCGGTAATTTTTGTCAGCCATCGGATGGATGAGCTGTTTCAGATCTGTGATTCTGTGACCATTCTGAAAGATGGTGAGCTGGCAGGAACCTACAAAATGGCAGAAATAAACCATCATACGCTGGTATCCAAAATGATTGGCAGAGATGCGGCAGAAATTATCGGACAGAGAAAGCAGTACAGAACAGACTGGGAGCAGAAACCGGTTATGTGTGAGGTAAAGAATATCCGCAAAAAGACCAGGCTTAACGGTGTTAATCTGAAGATAAGACAGGGTGAGATTGTAGGACTTGCAGGTCTTCTGGGATCCGGCCGGACAGAGCTTGCCAAGATTATCTTTGGGGAGGATACGGCTTATGAGGGAGAGGTGCTGATTGACGGTGAAAAGGTTCATCTGCCCAGTGTCAGGAAGTCCATTGAAAGAGGAATTGTATATTGTCCGGAGGATCGAAAGACAGAAGGAGTATTCTTAGGAATGTCTGTAGAAGATAATCTGACCATTTCCGTACTGCGCAGTCTCCTTCGGGGAGGATTTGTTCAGACAAAGAAGAAGAAAGCGATTGTTGAGGAGTATATTCAGAAAATCAATATCAAAACACCTTCCGGGAGTACGGCAGTGCGATCCTTAAGCGGAGGCAACCAGCAGAAGGTGATTCTTGCCCGGTGGCTGGCGGGAAAACCCAGACTGATTATATTGGACGAGCCCACAAGGGGAATTGACGTGGGCGCTAAGGCAGAGATTGAAAAGCTGATACAACAGCTGGCGCGGGAGGGTATCAGCGTCTTATATATTTCATCAGAGATTGAAGAACTGGTCCGGGGCTGTGACCGGATCGCAGTTCTTCGTGAGGGCAGTGTGTTTGGAGAGCTTTTTGGGGAGGAGATTACCTCGGATAATCTGCTGCACATGATTGCCGGAGAAGATACCGCCAAAACAGGGGGGGAGTAAGGGATGAAGAAAATTCATAAGGCAGAGACAGTTTCTATTCTTTTTCAAAAATACGGGGCAGCAGCAGTATTCCTTATCCTGATTCTGGTGAATGCGGTTTTTACACCTAACTTTGTCAATGTGGCTGTTATGTGGAATATCATTGCCCAGATGACGCCGATTATGTACATTTCGGTGGGCATGACCTTTGTAATCGGAACTTCCGGGATCGATCTGTCAGTAGGATCCATCCTGGCGTTCTGCTCGATTATTCTGGCCCGCATGCTGCAGCTGGGGTATCCGGTACTGGCGGCTGTGGCTGTTATTCTGCTGATAGGAGCGGTGATAGGGATATTCAATGGATTTATGGTATCAAAAATGGGGATTCAGCCTATCATTCTCACCATTGTGATGCAGATGATTCTGCGGGGATTTGCCATTTTTGTCAGCAAGGGAAAGAGCATTCCCATCACAAACAGCACTCTGTCAGCCATGGGACTGCACCGTTTTCCTGGGGGAGTACCCATTCAGATTCTTTATGTGGCGGTTATTTTTATCGTGGGAAGTATTCTGGCGAAAAAGACGGCTCTGGGCTGCTATGTGGAGGCCATTGGAGATAACAATAAAGCAGCCTTTCTGGCAGGGGTCCGCATAGTGGGAATGACGGTTCTAATCTATATGCTTTCAGGAGTTATGTCTGCTGTAGCGGGAATTCTGGAGGCGGCCAGAAGCGGGGCAGTAGATCCCAGTATTGTGGGCGGGCTGTATGAGGTGGATGCCATTGCGGCTGTGGCCATCGGGGGAACTTCCCTGGATGGGGGAAAACCCAATATTACGGGGACATTTTTTGGGGTTATGACCATGATTCTCATAACTATGACAATCAATATGAATAACATTCCCTATGAGATCTCTAATATTGTAAAAGCATTTATTATTCTGTTCTCGCTGTATATGAGAAGAGAATCCAAAGCATAGGGACTGCAGGATGTGCTGGTATTGACAGGACATGGGGAATTAGGAGGCGGAAATGAAGAAAAAATGGAGCGGAAAGAATTTTTTCGCAAAAAACGGTTCCTGGATAGCATTGCTTCTTCTGGCATTGATTTCTACTATATTAAACGGGAAGAATTTTCTGTCTGTGAGCAATCTTCTGAATCTGGTACGGCAGGTCAGTATGCTGGGGCTGGCAGCGATTGGGGTGAATTTTATTATTATTGCAGGATGCAAAGATCTGTCCGTGGGCGGAATTGCAGCAGTGTGCAGTATGATGGCGGCTTTTTTGTCTCCCTACGGGACGGCGGCAGCGGTGGCAGGAGGGATTCTTACAGCGCTGCTCCTGGGAGCTCTGAACGGTTTTCTGGTAGCAGTTTTGAAGATCCTTCCGTTCATTGCTACGCTGGGTACGATGATTGCCTACAATGGCATAGCGCTGCTCATTCATGACGGAAAGTCGCTGGCCATCAGTGAGAACAGCGCCGGATTTGCGTTTCTGGGCAGAGGTTTGATTCTGAATATCCCGTTTCCAATTCTGGTTTTTGCGGCCGCTGCAGGTACAGCAGTTTTTGTGGCAGAACATACGCGGTATGGGAGGGCTGTATATGCCATTGGCGGAAATGAAGAATCTGCTGTTATGATGGGAATCCAGGTGGCCAGGACCAAGATGCTGCTGTACATTTTCAGTGGACTATTGGCAGGATTTGGTGGTATAATGATGGCATCGAGATTGAACGCCGGCATTCCCTTCACGGGAACCGGCTGGGATATGTATACCATTGCGGCAGTTGTAATGGGCGGAACATTGATTCGGGGCGGCGAAGGAAAGATCAGCGGAGCAGCAGCCGGGATTCTGATATGGGGCGTCATTCAGAATATGATCAATATGATGGGTGATGTAAGTACCTACTGGCAGCAGATTATTATGGGATTTATTCTTTTGAGCGCAGTCATCATCCAGAATATTGCTGAGCGCCGCCGAGAGGTAATCAGCGAAGGATAAAGGATTGAAGATATGCAGGAAAGGCACGTGGTGAAACAGGATTCAGACCTGATGCATCAGAGAAACATGAAGATGATCTACAGGCTGATTAAAAGCGAGGGGGTTACGACAAAGGCAAAACTGACCCGGATTACAAAGCTTAGTCCCACCAGCATCGGAAGAATTGTGGGGGAGCTTATTGAGAATCAGTTTGTACAGGAAGTGGGCCAGGAGGGAAGCGGGGTTGGAAGAAAAGCAACCTCCCTCAGTCTGAATCCTCACCGGGTGCTGGCTGTGGGGGTCAGCGTAGATCGGGGCCTGATCCAGGCTGGAATTGTCAATGTGGAAGGAAAACTGTGCGCCAGCATAGAAAGGCCGATTGATGATGGTATCGGTCAGGAGCGGCTCATTGAGCGGACAGTGGATTTGATTCAGGAGCTGATGACCAGGTACCGTAAGATGCTGGATCCGGCTCTTGTGGGTATTGGAATCAGCGTGCCGGGACCTGTAGCATGGCCGGAGGGCATTATGCAGTATTCGCCTCAGTTCCGGTGGGGGAACTGCAGTTTTCGGGAAGCGCTGGAAAGCCAGTTAAAGCGGCCGGTGCTGGTGGAAAATAATGTAAAAGCCATGGCCATTGCAGAGCATCTTTTTGGAGAAATGAAAGAATATACGGATTTTATAGTCTTTAATGTGGGAAGCGGCGTAGGAGCCGCAGTGATTTCCAGGGGAAAGCTCTGCCGGGGAGCAGGCAATTTTGCCGGGGAGATTGGGCATACAATTGTGGATCCCCATGGACCTCTCTGTGACTGTGGAAGACATGGCTGTTTTCAGACTTATGTGAGCATGAACAGTATTCAGGAGCATTTTCATATGCCTTTTTCAGAGGTGATCGCCAGAAGTGCGGAAGATCGGGAGATCTGGGCCTATCTTAATCAGGTGACAGACCGGTTTGCGATTATGACAGCGAATCTGGTCAATTATTATGACACAAAATGTGTATTATTTCACGGCCAGATGCAGCAGGAGTGGCCGGAGCTGGTGGAGATTGTAAGGGAGAAAGCAGATAAGCTGGTATGGAAGTCCCTGAGCAGAGAGTTTCAGGTACTGGGGGCAGATATCAAAAGCGAGATGGCAGCATCAGCCGCTGTGATATTAAGTGAATTTCTGGAAGCGGATAATCTGGAACCGGTGGAGATGTAATGCCGGCATGTCCGCACGGCTTGCTGTCTGAGGGAACAAAAAACGAGGGACTGACGAAGAGGTGTGGTCTTCTGCCAGTCCCTTTTTGTACTATTTGTTAAAAGATGCCCGTTTCCGAAGCGTGGGGTCCAGTATCTTTTTCCGAATCCGCAGAGATTTAGGAGTAATTTCCAGGAGTTCGTCGGTATCGATGAATTCCAGACACTGTTCCAGGCTTAACACCCTGGGCGGTGTCAGTTTCAGGGCCTCATCGGCACTGGAGGATCGGGTGTTGGTGAGCTTTTTGGTCTTGCACACATTCAGTTCAATGTCTTCTGCCTTGCCGTTCTGGCCGATAACCATACCCGCATAGACCTTTTCGCCCGGTCCGATAAAGAGAGCGCCCCGCTCCTGAGCATTGAAGAGACCGTAGGTGATGGCATCTCCCGCTTCAAAGGCAATGAGAGAACCCTGTTTCCGGTACTGGATATCGCCCTTATAGGGACCGTAGCCCTCGAAAATGGTATTAAGGACCCCCGTTCCCTTAGTATCCGTGAGAAATTCACCCCGGTAGCCGATAAGACCGCGGGCAGGGATCAGAAATTCCAGCCGGGTAGAGCCGCTGCCGTTGCTGCTCATATTTAAGAGCTCGCCCTTGCGTTCTCCAAGCTTTTGGATGACGCTGCCGGAGAATTCGTCGTCCACATCCACATAAGCACGCTCCATGGGCTCCAGCTTATGGCCTTTTTCGTCGGTCCGGTAGAGGACTTCCGCTTTGCTCACTGCGAATTCATAGCCTTCCCGGCGCATATTTTCGATTAAGACAGACAGATGCAGCTCGCCGCGGCCGGAGACCTTGAAGCGTTCTGTGGTCTCTGTCTCCTCCACGCGGAGGCTGACATCCGTGTTCAGTTCCCGGAAAAGCCGGTCCCGAAGATGGCGGGAGGTGACGTATTTCCCTTCTCTGCCTGCAAGGGGGCTGTCATTTACCAGAAAATCCATGGAAATGGTAGGCTCGGAAATCTTCTGGAAGGGGATAGGCAGGGGATACTCCGGGGAGCACAGTGTATCGCCGATGTGGATATCCGCAATTCCGGAAATAGCTACAATAGAACCAATACCTGCTTCTGTAACATCCACCTTATTTAAGCCGTCAAACTCATACAGCCGGCTGATTTTTACCTTTTTGCACTGATCCGGGCTGTGGTGGTTGACCATGACCATTTCCTGATTCACCCGGATAGAGCCGTTATCAACCTTGCCCACACCGATACGGCCCACGTATTCGTTGTAATCAATGGTACTGATGAGTACCTGGGTTCCTGCGTCCGGATCGCCTTCAGGGGCAGGGATGGAATTAATAATGGTCTCAAAGAGCGGTGTCATGTCTTTGGGTTCATCTTTCAGGTCAAGGAGCGCATAGCCGTCTCTGGCAGAGGCAAAGACAAAGGGACAGTCTAACTGTGCGTCAGAGGCATCCAGATCCATCAGGAGCTCCAGAACCTCATCAATGACTTCCGCGGGCCGTGCCTCCGGCCGGTCGATTTTGTTGATACAGACAATCACTGGAAGACTAAGTTCCAGAGCTTTGCGGAGGACGAATTTGGTCTGGGGCATGGAGCCTTCAAAGGCGTCTACCACCAGAATAACGCCGTTGACCATCTTCAGAACACGCTCCACCTCTCCGCCGAAGTCCGCATGTCCTGGTGTGTCGATAATGTTGATTTTAATATCCTTGTAGGTAACGGCCGTATTTTTGGAAAGAATCGTAATACCCCGTTCCCGTTCGATATCACCGGAGTCCATAACGCGCTCAGCTACCGCCTGATTGGCGCGGAATACGCCGCTCTGCTTTAAGAGCTCGTCCACCAGTGTGGTTTTTCCATGATCGACATGGGCTATAATTGCTATATTTCGAATGTCTTCTCTTTTCATAACTGTTTCCTCTTTATTGTTTTCAATACATTTTCTGCATTAACTTATATAGTTTACCACATTTGTCAAGGAATACAACAGAAAAATTTGATTTGCCTGTCCGCTTCTTTTTCTGCCTGTTTTCCCGCCGTCTGAATCAATTACAAAAAAATATAAAAATTCCATAAACTGGTTCTAAATTTATTTTGGACAACATATATATTTAGAGATACCAAAATACAAGAAGAAGAAGGGAGAACTTGCGTAATGTCAGATAAGGTCATTGAGAACAACCAGGTGTCGGTAATTGGAGAAATTGTTTCGGAATTTACATTCAGCCATGAGGTCTTCGGAGAGGGCTTTTACATGATGGATGTGCTGGTAAAACGGCTGAGTGATTCGGCCGATGTGATTCCGATTATGATTTCTGAGCGGCTGATCAATGTAGGGGAGGATTATACGGGAGAATATATCCGTGTTGCCGGCCAGTTCCGCTCTTATAACAGGCACGAAGAGAAGAAAAACAGACTGGTTCTGTCTGTTTTTGCCAGGGAGGTAGAGTTTTTGGAGGATGAGGTGGAAAATGCCAAAACCAATCAGATTTATCTGGACGGATACATATGTAAGACGCCGGTCTACCGAAAGACGCCTCTGGGAAGAGAGATTGCGGATCTGCTCATTGCAGTAAACCGTCCTTATGGAAAATCAGATTATATTCCCTGTATCTGCTGGGGCCGGAACGCCCGTTTTGCCTCTGGCTTCGAGGTAGGCGGCCATGCCCAAATCTGGGGCAGAATCCAAAGCCGGGAATATGTAAAAAAAATAGATGAAGAAGAATCCGAAAAGCGCATAGCTTATGAAGTGTCCGTGAGCAAACTAGACTATGACGAAAATTAAGCCATACGGAAATTGAAAAGGTTTGCATTTCTCCATTAATTAGTGTATGATAAAGAACACATAATTACACCATGGTGTTTTGGTGTCTGATGCTCCTGCTGTGAAACCCAGGGGCCCAGGAAAGGAGTGCAGGGATGGAGAAGGGACAGATTGTCATTATCTGCGGTGAGGGTAAGGGAAAAACCTCTGCAGCCATTGGACGCGGCATTTTTGGCGCAAGTAAGGGAAAGTCTGTGATTATCATTCAGTTCCTGAAGGGAAAAGGCGGAGAGCAGATAGATTTTATTAAGCGGCTGGAGCCTGAGATCAAGATTTTTTCCTTTGAAAAATCGGATATGAATTACCAGTCCCTGTCACCGGAAGAGCAGCAGGAGGAGGCCATGAATATCCGTAACGGCATGAATTTTGCCAGGAAGGTTATGACTACCAGCGGCTGTGATATTCTGATTCTGGATGAGGTTCTGGGGCTGGTGGACAGAGACATTATCACACAGGAAGAGCTGACAGCTCTGGTGGAGGCCAAGGACGAGGATATGGAGCTGGTATTGACCGGAATTCATATGTGTGACTCCCTGTATCCCTATGCGGATGATGTAGTGAAGATTGATACATTAAAGTAAGTATTTTCGTTGACAATTAATTGGCACTATGTTACAGTAAGGCTATCATAAATAAGAAGATAGAGGTTGCGTTCTCCAAGAGTACCTCTCCGGATATGGCAGACATAGAAGAAGGAGGGGAAAAGGGGCGGACGCCGAAAGGGGCGGTTTCCTGCGGGCGGTCTCTTGGGCATATGTTGAATAGGCATATGACTGTCATCAGACACTGATGGAGCGCTATCGAAAGAATTCAGAGTTAAAGAGTGATTCTTTAGGGGCGGACTTCGTAAGAGTCAGCCCCTTTGTTTTATGCACACGGGCATCAAGAGTAAAGTGTCAATTGGAGCTGACGGGTGTCTGGCGCACGAACAGGTAAAAGAATTTTCGTTTGAAGGAGGAAGGAACATGTCAGTTTTTAAGGGAGCAGCTGTGGCGATCGTTACACCATTTACAAAAAGCGGTGAGATTAATTTTCCAAAACTTGGAGAGCTTCTGGATTACCAGATTGCCAATCATACAGATGCCATTGTTATCTGCGGCACTACAGGCGAGTCTTCAACGCTGACCCATGAGGAGCATCTGGAGGCGATCCGGTTTACCGTTGACCATGTGGCGGGACGAGTTCCGGTTATTGCGGGAACGGGATCCAATTGTACAGAGACAGCCATTTATCTGTCCACTGAGGCACAGAAGTATGGTGCGGACGCGCTGCTTCTGGTAACGCCTTACTACAATAAAGCAACCCAGAAGGGACTCATTGCCCATTACACAGCCATTGCCAATTCAGTGAAGCTTCCCATCATCATGTACAACGTACCCAGCCGGACCGGCTGCAATATTCAGCCTCAGACAGCAGCGGAGCTGGTGAAAAATGTGGAAAATATCGTAGGAATCAAGGAAGCCAGTGGAAATATTTCGCAGGTTGCCAAGCTGATGCAGCTGACAGAAGGAAAGATAGAGCTGTACTCCGGCAATGACGATCAGGTGGTTCCTCTTATGTCCCTGGGCGGCCTGGGTGTTATCTCTGTTCTTTCCAACATCGCGCCCAGAGAGACCCATGATATGGCAGCGAAGTTTCTGGAAGGAGATGTGGCAGGGAGCCGGGAGATTCAGCTTCGGGCAGTTCCTCTGGCAGACCAGCTGTTCTGTGAGGTGAACCCCATTCCGGTAAAGACGGCCCTGAATATGATGGGCATGGAGGCCGGTCCTTTGCGGATGCCTCTGACGGAAATGGAGCCGGAACACAGAGAGAATCTGAGAAAAGCAATGATTGATTTTGGAATCGAGGTTAAATAGATGATTAAGATACTGATGCATGGCTGTAACGGCCGGATGGGGCAGATGATTGCAGGTCTTATCCAGGAGGATGAAGAGGCTGAGATTGTGGCAGGGGTGGATACCTTTGACGGCGTGTCCAATCCATTTCCGGTATTTTCAAAAATCGGGGACTGCAATGTAACGGCCGATGTGGTGATTGATTTTTCCAATGCGGGGGCTGTGGACGCTCTTTTGGACTACTGTGAGGATACCAGGACACCGGTGGTGCTGTGTACCACGGGACTTTCTAAGGAACAGCTTGCCAGAGTGGAGAAGGCGGCAGAGAAAACAGCAGTGTTGAAATCTGCCAATATGTCTCTGGGTATCAATCTTCTGTTAAAACTTCTGAAAGAGGCGGCTCCGGTTCTTGCGGAAGCAGGCTTTGATATTGAGATTGTAGAGAAACATCATAATCAGAAGCTGGATGCCCCCAGCGGAACGGCAGCTGCGCTGGCGGATGCCATCAATGAGGCAATGGATGAAGCTTACACCTATGTCTATGACAGGAGCCAGGTGCGGCAGAAGCGGGGAGCGAAAGAACTGGGAATCTCGGCAGTCCGCGGGGGAACCATCGTAGGTGATCACGATGTGATTTTTGCAGGAACCGATGAAGTTCTTACCTTTGAGCACCGGGCGTATTCCAGGGCTGTCTTTGGAAAAGGCGCTGTGCAGGCAGCGAAGTTCCTGGCCGGCCGGCCGGCGGGGCGCTATGATATGAGTGATGTGATTGGGTGAGCTGCAATCTGG
>CATJHO010000097.1 GCA_949740535.1 uncultured Lachnospiraceae bacterium | reverse complement strand
GATGGCTTTAGCCAACCTTGGAAGAAACCGGAAAAAGACGGTTCTCGTAATCCTTTCCCTGTCCTTAAGCGTGGTGCTGCTCTACGGTGTAAGCGCATTCTCCGCAGGCTTTGACATGGATAAATTCGTTGCAAAATTTATGACAGCCGACTATCTGACCGGTCACAAGGATCTTTTTAAGAATAGGTTCGGAAGCGAAACCCAGGAACTAACGGAGGAGTTCCTGGCTTCGGTCAACAGCATAGAGGGAATTAAGGAATCCGGACTGATTTACTATCATACGGGACATACCACGGCTTCCATGACAAAAGCTCAGTACCTGCGGTTCTTAGATCCCATGCAGATGCAGACCCTGAGCGATGAATTTCATGCGCTTGGGAATGAGGAGCTCACCAGTCCCCCCATCGGTATCTACGGACTGGACGAGATGCCTTTCCAATATCTGAAATTTGTTGATGGGGAAGTGGATTATGAGGAATTAAAAAAGGGAAATGTAATCATTCAGCTTGTTCATGAGGACGATTACGGAAATCCATACCTTGAAAGAGCGCCCTATTCCGTGGGGGATGAAGTTACCTTTACCTATGCGGATGAGTATGAATACATTGGCGACGACATGGATGCCGAGCTTGTCATCTACAAAAGCCACGAGAAAACCTATACCATCGGCGCCACAGCCGTTCTGCCCGGGCCTCTGACTGTCCGCAGATTCGGCGGCGCAAATTTCGCCGTTGCCCCGGAGATCCTGAAGAAAGAGGCGGGAGAAAAAGCTGCCCGTATGAGCTGCCTTGTGAACATGGAGGAAGGCATGGAGGAGCAGATGGAAACATTTTTGGAAAAATATATAGAAAATGCAGACTCCGATCTGGATTTTGAATCCAAAAAGGGCTACAGCGACCAGTTTCAGTCCTTCCGCCAGATGTTTCTTCTGATTGGATCGGCGGCCAGTCTGGTTGTGGCTTTCGTAGGCATCTTAAACTTTATCAACGCCATTGTAACGGGAATCCGCGCCCGGCGCCGGGAGACGGCCATGCTTCAAAGCATCGGCATGACCGGGCGGCAGCTCAAGGAAATGCTGGTACTGGAGGGTTGCGCCTATGGAATATTGGCCATCCTGCTGTCGCTGATCTTAAGCCTTCTGATGCAAAGCCTGGTGCTTGGACAGCTGGAGCATATTTTGTGGTTTTTCACCGCAAAATGGATCTGGAGTCCTATCCTTTGGATGTTCCTGGTATTTCTGGTTCTTGGCACACTCATTCCCATACTGGCCCACAGGACTGTGGAACGAAAGAGCATTGTAGAGCGTCTTCGGGAAGCAGAGTAGATGAGCCGCAAAAAGGAGCAATACAATTGTTATAATTATAATTAGTAACAGCACACAAAAAATGATTACCAGGGATTTCAGGAACAGATTTTGAAACAAAAACGTAAAAATTCCACCTTTCTTTTTCCACATAAAAATGTTAATATAATAGACATAGAAGTTTGTCCCAAAGAAGATGTCTGTCTTATATGCCAGAGGATGGACGCTGAGGCAGGGCGCAGACTTCTGAAGAAAGTGAAAATGCAAAGGAGGATACATATGAAAAAGAAGATTCTGGCAGTACTATTGACCGTTGCAATGACTGCCGCTATGGCGGCGTGCGGCAGCAAAGAGGCAGAAGCCCCGGTGGAGGCTCCGTCAGAAGAAGCAGGCGGGGATGCAGAGGCTCCGGCAAAGGATGCTTCTGACTTTAAGGTAGGTCTTATTACAGACGTAGGCGGTATCAATGACGGTTCCTTTAACCAGTCCGGCTGGGAAGGCCTTCAAAGAGCTATCGATGAGCTGGGCATAGAGGCCAATTACCTGGAGTCCAAGGCAGATGCCGATTATGCACCCAACATTGAAAACTTTATTGACGAGGATTACGATCTGATTATCTGTGTAGGATACATGCTGGCAGATGCGACCAGAACAGCGGCAGAAGCTAACCCGGATGTAAAGTTTGCGATCATTGATGATGCTACCATCGAGCTTGACAACGTAAGCTGCCTGATGTTCAAGCAGGAGCAGGCTTCCTACCTGGTAGGCTATGTGGCAGGTCTTATGACCGAAAAAGACAACATCGGATTTGTACTTGGAATGGCCAATGAGAACATGCATCTGTTTGGATACGGCTACTGTGCAGGCGCTCTGGATGCCAATCCGGATATTAAGATCCAGCAGATCAACGCCGACAGCTTCTCGAAACCGGATATCGGCAAGACCAGCGCCAACACCGAGATCACCAACGGCGCAGATATTATTTTCCACGCTGCAGGCGGAACCGGACTGGGCGTTATTGAGGCATGCCGGGAAGCGGAGGGTGTTTATGCCATCGGTGTGGACAGTGACCAGGCAGCTACAATCCCTGCTCCGGAGACCATTATTACCTCTGCGATGAAGAGAGTGGACAACGCTGTATTTGATACCGTTGAGGCTCTGATCAACGGAACACTGGAGAGCGGCGTTCATACCTACGATCTGGCAGCAGGCGGTGTGGACATTGCGCCTACAAGAGATCTGCTTCCGGATGAAGTGATTGCGGCAGTAGAAGAAGTTAAGGAAAAGATCGTCAGCGGCGAAGTTACCGTACCTTCCTCACAGGAAGAGTTCGAGGCTGCTTATGGCGATGTATATGAGCTGGACTAATTCTCTGATACAGGAAATCCTTTGCGGCTCTTTTCATATTTGAACGGCCGCAGTTCATAAGAGAAGAAGAAAAATGTGTGAGCGCCAGGATTGCTTTTGTTTTGCAGGAAGGAAAGCGGTCCTGGCGCTTGCCCTATTTCATGTCACAGGAAACTGGGTGCTGTGACAGAAAAATAATGCAGGGATAAAAGGAGGTACGGGGAGTGGGAAAAGTGAGTCATATGGATGAGAGCCAGGTTGTCATCCAAATGAAAGATATCGTAAAAAAATTCGGGGATTTTACGGCCAACGACCACATTAACCTGACTGTACATAAGGGAGAGGTACATGCGATTCTGGGAGAGAACGGTGCAGGAAAGAGTACGATGATGAATGTGCTCTGCGGGCTTTATAAGCCTACCAGCGGCCAGATCTTTATCAATGAAAAGGAGGTCCAGTTCTCAAGCCCCAAAGACGCCATTGATATGGGAATCGGTATGGTGCATCAGCATTTTATGCTGATTCAGCCCTTTACGGTTGCAGACAATATCATTCTTGGTGTGGAGCCGGTAAAGGGCCTGGTGATCGATCACAAGATGGCGCGGGAGAAGGTTCTGGAGCTTTCCGAGCGCTATGGAATGAAGGTAGATCCGGACGCCAGGATCGAAGATATCTCGGTGGGTATGCAGCAGAGGGTGGAGATTCTCAAGGTACTTTACCGGGGGGCGGACACGCTGATTCTGGACGAACCTACAGCCTCCTTAACACCTCAGGAAATTGAAGGTCTTATGGAGATCATTGAGAATCTCACAGCCGACGGCAAGAGTGTTATTCTCATCACCCATAAACTAAAAGAGATCACTGCCTGCGCCGACACCTGTACCATTATCCGCCAGGGGAAATACATCCGTACCGTTAAGGTGGATGAGGTCAACGAAAATGAGCTGGCAGCCATGATGGTGGGCCGAAACGTCAGCTTTACCGTGGAAAAGAAGGAAATGATTCCCGGCGAGATTGTTTTGGAGGTTCACAATATCCACGCCAAGGATTACCGGGATGTGGAAATTCTCAAAGGGTTTAATCTGACCGTGCGCAGAGGCGAGATCGTAGGCCTTGCAGGTGTGGACGGCAACGGACAGACGGAGCTGGTGGAAGTGCTGACAGGACTTCGAAAGGCGGACACAGGAGAGGTACGGGTTCTTGGAAAAGACGTATTCAACAAATCTCCCAAGGAGACCTTTGAAAGCGGAATTTCCAGTATTCCTGCGGACCGGCAGAAGCATGGACTCATTTTGGATTTCTCCAACGAGGACAATCTGATTCTCCAGCATTTCGAGGAGGATCCGTTTGCCCGAAAACATATGCTGAACCGGAAAGCCATCCGCGAGCATGCCTCAGAGCTTATTGAAAAATTTGACGTAAGGCCCAGAGGAAGCGAGGGAGCGCCTGCGGGAACGCTTTCCGGCGGAAACCAGCAGAAGGTGATCATTGCCAGAGAGGTAACCAATGACAAGGATCTTCTGATCGCTGTAAATCCAACCAGAGGTCTGGATGTGGGGGCCATTGAGTTTGTGCATAAATATCTGGTCGAGCAGAGAAATAAGAACCATGCGGTACTTCTGGTATCCTTTGAACTGGATGAGATTATGAGCCTGTCTGATCGGATTGAAGTTATTTTCGATGGACAGATTACCGGAAGCGTCTCCGGGAAGGATGCAGATGAGAAAGAGCTGGGCTTTATGATGGCAGGAGGTAAGAAGCATGAATAAGAAAAAAAGCATTTTGGAAAGCAATGTGTTCTATACCTTAATCGCCATTGCGGCAGGTTTTCTCATTGGAGCGGTCTTTTTGATGATTGCAGGAATCAGTCCTGCAACGGCTTATGGAAAGCTTTTGAGCAGTGTCTTTGGAAAGCCCAAGTACCTGGTTTGGACGCTGATCTATGCAAGTCCCCTGATTTTCACCGGTCTCAGCGTGGCCTTTTCCTTCCGGACCGGCGTGTTCAATATCGGAGCGGAAGGCCAGTTTGTGGTAGGTTCGCTTGCTGCCTGCACCATTGGAATTCTGGTGGATCTTCCGGCCTGGATTCATGTGCCTCTGTGTATTCTTGCGGCAGCGGCGGCCGGGATGGTATGGTCTCTGTTCGTGGGACTTTTGAAGGTAAAGCGGGGAATTCATGAGGTACTTTCCTTTATCATGTTCAACTGGATCGCTTTCTACTTGTCCAATTATGTGGTGAATCTGAAAATTATTCATAAGGAGGGCGGCGGAGAGGCTACTAAGGATGTGCTGGATTCTGCCAAAATCCTGTTCCCGGAAGGGCTTCAAAAAGCGCTTGACTGCAGCTCTGCCAACTGGGGATTTATCATGGCTCTTGTGGCAGCAGCGGTCATCTGGGTGATTATTGAGAAAACCACGCTGGGTTATAAATTAAAAGCCGTAGGGTACAACAGCCATGGCGCCTTATACGGCGGAATCAATGCGGATGCCTCGGTATTGACGGCTCTTGGAATTTCCGGCGCTCTGGCAGGACTGGGCGGTGCCGTGCAGATCCTGGGGATGGCCGGCCGTTTAAGCCAGTTCGCCGGTCAGGAAGGCTTTGGATTCGAAGGCATTACGGTGGCTCTGATCGGATCTTCCAGTCCCATAGGCTGTATTTTCTCCGGCATTTTCTATGGAGCCATGAAGTACGGCGGTTCCAAGCTGAGTATGGTGAAGGCGCCTTCGGAAGTGGTCAATATTATTATGGGATGTGTTATCCTGTTTATTGCCATTTCTCAGGTATTCCGCATGCTGTTCGCGCGTTTCACAAAGAAGGAGGGAAAGTAGAATGGATGTGTTAATTAAAAATCTTGGTCTCCTTATCAATGCAACCCTTATTGCCACTCCGCCCCTTCTGCTGGCAGCTCTTGGTTCCTGTTTCTCGGAGCGCAGCGGTGTAGTAAATATCGGTATTGAGGGAATGATGACCATTGGAGCGTTCACGGGGGCGGTCATGGGGCTTGTTTTGGGAAACGGCTGGGCCGCGTTCTTCTGTGCAGGTCTGGCAGGCGCTGCCTTCGGTGTGATTCATGCAGTGGCCTGTATCTCCTTTCATGCGGATCAGACCATTGCCGGAACGGCGATCAACTTCTTTGGGCCCGGTCTTGCCGTATTTCTGTGCAAGGCTATGTTTGACAATTCTTCCGATACACCGGCTATGGATCCCAGCTGCAAGCTGCCCAAACTGTTTGAAGGTGTATTCCCGGTGGGTTCTTTCTGGAATAATGTGTTGAATGTATATTCCGCAGCGTACCTGGTCTTTATTCTGGCTTTTGTATGCTGGTTTGTGTTCTACAAGACAAAATTCGGCGCCCATCTGCGGGCAGTGGGAGAGCACCCGGAAGCCTGTGAATCTTTGGGAATTGACGTGTATAAGGTCCGCTATATCTGCGTGATTCTTTCTGGTTTTCTGGCAGGCCTGGGCGGTGCCTTTGTGACTTTGGCCACCATCAATCAGTTCCGTCCCAGCGTTATCGTAGGACAGGGCTTTATCGCCATTGCCGCAGTTATTTTCGGAAAGTTTTCACCAGGAGGAGCCATGAAAGCCTGCCTGCTCTTTGGCCTTTGCAATGGCATCAAGACACTGGCCGCGCAGAGCAATACCGTTTCGCCCAACTTGATTTCCATGATCCCATATATTGTGACCATTCTGGCTCTGGTGCTCTTTGTAGGAAAAGCCCATACACCGGCTGCCAATGGAAAAATATTTGTCAAATCAAAATAAAAGAAGAGAGAATTAGGAGCGTAAAATGAGAGATATTTCAATGGAGCGCGTAAATAAAACGCGGGAAGCTATTTTGGATATTATTAAAAGCCCGGTTTTAACCCATGAGCAGAAATTGACCAATCTGGCCGGGCAGGCAGATTCCCTGATGGAGGTTCTTGAACTGCCGGAAGGGCTTGATGAGCTTTTGAATGTGGACATTGACCGTCAGTGTATCTGTGACCTTTCAGAGGGCCATGCGCCTGTGCGTCCCCGGTATATTGCGCCGGATTATGCGAAGTTTATGAAGGAAGGATGTGCGTTCTTACAGCTTCCGGCCCCCACGGATCTCTACGAGGCACTGAACAGCCTGCTGATCTTCTATAAGCATGTGCCAAGCGTCACCAATTACCCGGTTTATGTAGGCCAGCTGGATGAGCTTCTGGAGCCCTTTATCGATACGGTAGATGAGGTTCAGGCCAAGAAGCTGCTGCGCATGTTTATGATTCATGTGGACCGCACGGTTCTGGATTCTTTCTCTCATGCCAACATCGGCCCTAAGCCGACCAAGGCGGGACGCCTGCTTCTGGAGGTGGAGACGGAGCTTGAGCATGCCGTTCCCAATCTGACTTTGAAATATGAGGAAGGCGTAACAGAGGATGATTTTATGCTGAAGGCCATTGAATGCGCCCTTCACAGTGCCAAGCCCAGCTTTGCCAATCACAAGATGTTCAAAAGCGAGCTTACTGAGAACTATGTCATCGCCAGCTGCTACAACGGACTGCCTCTGGGCGGCGGCTCTTACACCCTCTGCCGTCTGATTCTGGGCAACATCGCCAAGCGGGCGCAGAGCATTCAGGACTTTAAGGAGCGGGAGCTTCCCTATGTGCTGAATATCATGGCACGGTATATGGATGCAAGGGTCCGCTTTGAGGTGGAAGAGAGCGGCTTCTTCGAACATCATTTCCTGGTAAAGGAAGGCTTTATCCGGCGGGAGCGCTTTACGGCTATGTTCGGTCTTGTGGGTCTGGCCGACTGCGTCAACCTTCTTCTGAAGAAAGAGGGAAAAACCGGCCGGTTCGGCCATGATGAATATGCCAATACCCTGGGTGTTGAAATTATGAATATCATCAATGATTTTAACAACAGCCATGAGGCCCCCTACTGTGAAGTGAGCGGCGGCCATTACCTTCTTCATGCCCAGGTAGGCCTGGCAGAAGATCAGCATGTGACGCCGGGAACCCGGATTCCCATTGGGGAAGAGCCCCAGGAGCTCATTGACCACCTTCAGGTGCTGAACCGGTTCCATAAGTACTTCCCCTCAGGAACAGGCGATATCTTCCCCATTGATCTGACCGTACACCGGAACCCGGAATTTGTGCTTGACATTATCAAGGGCGCTTTTCGCCAGGATCTGAGATACCTGTCCTTCTACTCCAGTGACAGCGATGTAATCCGCGTTACCGGTTATCTGGTGAAGCGGTCCGAGATGGAGAAGCTGGACAGCGGCCTTGCAGTGCTTCAGAACACCACCGGGCTTGGCCTGGGAGCATCCAAGAACGGGCATATCCTGGAGCGGAAGGTGCGGTAAACCAAACAGAGCAGATCCCAACGGGGACTGCGGAACTGGAATAAGTTTTAACAGCAGTCCCAAAAGACAGCCCCAGATGGATTTACGGACGGTTTTAAACGGCCGGAAATCCATCTTCCCAGGGGCTGGAGAGAGGGACTGTGGAACTGGAATAGGAGGACTCTATGAATTATTCAGAAGATGCCAGCAAACAATATCATATCCAGGCAGGAGAGGGCGATGTGGGAAAATATGTGATTCTTCCCGGAGATCCCAAGCGCTGTGCCAAAATTGCAGCATATTTCGATGATGCAAAGCTTATGGCAGACAGCCGGGAGTATGTGACTTATACCGGATATCTGGACGGAGTGAAAGTCAGCGTCACTTCCACCGGCATCGGCGGTCCCTCTGCCTCCATTGCGATGGAAGAACTGGTAAAGGCAGGCGCGGATACCTTTATCCGGGTGGGAACCTGCGGCGGAATGCAGCTGAATGTAAAAAGCGGAGATCTGGTCATTGCAACCGGCGCCATCCGTATGGAAGGAACCAGCAGGGAGTATGCGCCCATCGAATTTCCGGCTGTGGCGGACATTGGAATTGTAAACGCCCTGACGGCCTCTGCCAGAGCGCTTGGCAAAGACTTTCATGTGGGAGTTGTCCAGTGCAAGGATTCCTTCTACGGCCAGCATTCTCCGGAAACCAAACCTGTCAGCTATGAGCTTCTCAATAAGTGGGAAGCCTGGAAACGCTTAGGCTGTCTTGCCTCTGAGATGGAGTCGGCGGCTTTGTTCATAGCAGCCAGTGCTCTTCATGTCCGTGTGGGATCTGTCTTTCTGACTGTGGCCAATCAGGAGCGTGAGAGAGAAGGGCTTGAGAACCCGGTAGTACACGATACGGATATGGCTGTCCAGACAGCAGTAGGCGCTCTGCGCAGGCTGATTCAGGAAGAGAAAGAGGCAGAATAAATCAGAGATTTAAGGAAAGATCTCTGGTCAGAAAGGGGACAGCATTTTGCAGAAATATAACCGTATATTTGTGGTAGTGGTGGATTCTCTCGGCGTGGGAGAGATGACAGATTCCAAGGACTACGGGGATGTGGGCGTGAATACGCTGGAGCATATCTCCCAGTCGGTGGATACCTTTGAGATCCCGCATTTAAGAAAGCTGGGTCTTGCGAATCTCTGTCATTTAAAGCAGGTGGAGCCGGCAGAGCATCCTCTGGCTTATTATACCAAAATGAATGAAAAAAGCCGCAGCAAGGACACGATGACCGGACACTGGGAAATTATGGGGCTTGAGGGAAAGCAGCCCTTAAAGACCTTTACCGACACAGGCTTTCCGCCGGAGCTGATTCAGGAGCTGGAAGAGCGGACCGGCCACAAGGTAATTGGAAATAAGAGCGCCAGCGGAACAGCCATACTGGAAGAGCTTGCGGAAGAAGAAATTGCCACCGGCCATATGATTGTCTACACTTCTGCAGATTCTGTATTGCAGATCTGCGGAAATGAAGAAACCTTCGATCTCCAGGAGCTTTACCGCTGCTGTGAGATTGCCCGTGCGATCACGATGAAGGACGAGTGGAAAGTAGGCCGGGTTATCGCCAGGCCCTATGTGGGAAAGAAGCGGGGAGAATTTAAGCGGACCAGCAACCGTCATGATTATGCCTTAAAGCCATTTGGGAAAACAGCTCTGGATGCCCTGAAAGAAGCAGGGCTGGATGTGATTTCCATTGGCAAGATTAAGGATATTTTTGACGGTGAGGGCATCACCCGCGCCCTTAAGTCCCAGAGCTCGGTTCATGGAATGGAACAGACTATTGACATGGCCAAAGAGGAGTTTCACGGCCTCTGTTTTGTGAATCTGGTGGACTTTGACGCTCTGTGGGGGCATAGAAGGAATCCCCAGGGCTATGCCGGGGAGATCGAGAAGTTTGATGAGAATCTGGGCGTGCTGCTGGATCTTTTAAAGAAGGACGATCTGCTGATTATTACGGCAGATCACGGAAACGATCCCACCTACACCGGTACGGATCACACCAGGGAAAAGGTGCCGTTTCTGGCTTATTCCCCTTCTATGGAAGGGGCCGGAGAACTTCCGGAGACCGATACCTTCGGCGTGATCGGCGCAACCATAACGGATAATTTCGGGATTGCCATGCCGGATGGAACCGTAGGCGTGTCTCTGCTGGAGAAGCTGATTTGATAATTAGGAAAGGAAGATGGGGCCTGTGAAAGCAGTGGTGAATAAAATCATTCCCTTCAGCAGTGTGGACGGTCCCGGAAACCGGACAGCTGTATTTCTGCAGGGCTGCAATATTGACTGTAAATACTGTCATAACCCGGAAACCCGCGGTATGTGTAAAAACTGCGGACTCTGTGTGGAGAAATGTCCAAAAGGCGCCCTGTCGCTGGAGCAGGGAAGGGTCTGCTTTGACAGCGGGAAATGTGTCCAGTGTGATACCTGTATCCATATATGCCCCCATGACAGTTCTCCAAGAACCGAGGAGCTGACTCCGGAGGAGGTGTCCGCACGGGTAAGGAAGCAGATTCCCTATATCCGGGGGATTTCCGTATCCGGCGGAGAGTGTATGCTGCAGCCAGAATTCCTCACAGCCCTGTTTTCTCTGGTCAGAGCAGAAGGACTTACAACCCTCATTGACAGCAACGGAACCATTCCTTTTTGGGAATACCCAGAGCTGATGGAAGTCACAGACGGAGTGATGCTGGATATCAAGGCCTTTGACTGCAGAGAACACCGGCATGTGACAGGAGCGGGAAATGAGACGGTTCTTGCCAATGCCCTCTGGCTGGCAGAGCATAAAAAGCTCTACGAGGTACGGGCAGTGATTGTTCCGGGACTTTATGACACAGAGAACAGCATCCGCCAGATAGGCGCTTATCTTGCCCCCTGCCTGGCTGTCTCCCCCTTCCGGGTGAAGCTGATTGCCTACCGGCCTATGGGGGTGCGCAGAGAATATGCCGATCAGAAAGTGCCAGACCAGGAATACCTAAACCATCTGGCAGAGATTCTGCGGTCTTACGGTTTTTCAGAAATCCTTATTATTTAATATCCGGGAACAAAGAACAGCCTGTACGCAGTTCACTGACACTGAAAAAATACGTTTATCATACACATATGGAAAGGAGAATCTCTATGTCCAATATACCAACTCCCCACAACAGTGGAAAACAGGGCGATTTTGCCAAAACCGTTTTGATGCCGGGGGATCCCCTGCGGGCCAAATACATTGCGGATACTTATCTTGAGAATCCCAGGCAGGTGACAGCCGTGCGGAATATGCTGGGCTTTACAGGAACCTATCATGGGAAAGAAGTCTCTGTTATGGGAGCCGGAATGGGTATGCCCTCCATCGGCATTTATTCCTATGAGCTCTTTAACTTCTACGGTGTGGATTCCATCATCCGGATTGGTTCTGCCGGAGGGCTTCAGGACAATGTAAAGGTCATGGATGTAGTGATCGGTATGGGAGCCTGCACGGATTCCCGATATGCCTATCAGTTCGGTCTTCCGGGAACCTTTGCGCCCATTGCAGATTATGAACTCTTAAGCCGGGCCGTTGCTGCAGCCAGAGAGCAGGGAACCCATGTGGTGGTGGGAAATGTGCTGTCCTCCGATGTATTCTACAATGCTCAGAAGGATGCCAATGATCTCTGGCGGAGTATGGGCGTGCTGGCGGTAGAAATGGAAGCGGCAGCCCTTTATATGAATGCGGCCAAAGCCGGAAAGAAAGCGCTCTGT
>CATJHO010000096.1 GCA_949740535.1 uncultured Lachnospiraceae bacterium | reverse complement strand
GCTAAATGCAAAGATGCTATACCCAGTCCCCGATTACAGCAATGTCTTAGCAGCGATTACATCTGGAAATCAGACTTTTGTTTCCGCACAAAAATGTATACTGGTAGGTGGAATTAACGGAGGAGCGAATGTAGTATTAAACGAAAATGTTATAACTATTTGGAGCACTGCTGACGAATTTTCGAGTGTATTCTTGCCACTGGATGTAGGTGATAATGTATACTTCAGAGCGCAAGGCACTTATAACCTTAAAGTGTTTCCTTATAAAAATCTATAAATTTATGGTGTATTATTAATCAGTTGTATTAGCAGATTACAATTTATATCCTATAATTTTGATAGGTCTGATGTATCCATTGATAGCCGTCGTCCCAGAGTAAGCATTCTCAAACCGCAACGAAGTATCAGATATATAAGTTACAGCTCGTTGCTGTAATGTGGAGTTGTCAACATATCCTGTATTTAATTCGGTTCCATGGCCTTTAATTGAACGTGCAGACAGCAACGAATTTCCATTGCTCCTAACCGTGTAAAATATCTCATACACATCATAATCATCGCTGGAAAGATTGACGGTCTGCGCAGGAAAGTTGGAGGCAGGATTTGGATTTTCCCACAAAACAATACCTGCCATCTTTGCATTTAGCGCGCTAAGCTCCACCCCAACAGTAGTTGGTGCAACAACAGCGGTATCCCATGCTCCTGCCTCTTTATCGCTGGTAAAGCAGTATAATTCCCCAGAATAAATTACATATGCACCTTTTGTATACGCTTTCGTAGCATCAAATTCTTGTGCTACAACGTCCAGATCTGCCGTTCCGCCTCCGGATGGTATATAAGCCGTCCCATTCCAACGGTACATTATCAGCACTGCCGTATTGGACGTATCAACGTAAAGCATTTCACTATCTCCATCAGCCGGGAAATCTGCAAATGCTCCGAAAAACACCTGCTCTTTTCCATCTTCGCCAGCCGGACCTGTCTCACCTCTTGGCAATACGAAATTAAATACTGCCGCATTAGACGTACCTGTATTGGTTACCTGCGGAGCGGACCCAGGCTGTCCGGCTTCTACCGTTCCGACTTCAATCGTGGCCGCCGCTCCCGGTTCCCCGTCTTTCCCGGGCTCCCCCGGATCTCCCTTTAAGCCTGTTTTTTTCAGTTCATCCACTTCCTGCAGTGCGGTATTCATTGCTGAAACAGCCTCCTGCAACGCGGTAAATTCGTTTTGGCTCTCAACGGCATCATCATCTATGTTAGACGGGTGAACCTCTACGGTAAAAATAGGCGTTGATATATTATTCTCACCCTCAACCATCTGGAGCTCCACCTGAACGGACCCAGATACAGCTAACATCTGGTTTGTAAAATCTGCTTTAATCTGTCCGTCAACTACTGTGCATGGCAGATAGGACACTTTGCCATCTGGCTTTTTTGCCCACAATGTAACCGTTTCGTTCGTTGGCGCAATTACAAGTCCTGCCGCCGTCAATGTAACAAGTGCCCCGCGGCCAACATTGTCCTGCTGTGCATCCATCTTTTTGAGTGGGTATAAATTGTATAAGTCTACGGTTATGGGATAATATAACTTCATTCCTTTTTCTCCAGTCGCACTTTTTCATACCTTTTCTGCTTGGCTTTGATTTCATAAAAAAATTCAAGCCCCGGTGTCCCCTTGACTGTAAAGCTGTCCAGCTTCTTTTCGTCAATATATAGCTCTCCACGCCCTTCTGCCTGTAAAAACACAACATATCGATCCAGAGTTACAGTCTCGGCAAAAACTGGATCAATTTCCACAAAGCAAAGCCCGTCATCTAGGATCTTCCCGAACCCAATGTCTCCAAAATATGCCTCCGCCGTCTCATAAGCGTTCAGAAGGCGCTTTCCATAGTCTTTTGTCTCCACAATACGATTCTTGGTTCCTGTCACCTGTAAACTGCCAGAAATATTGGCATCCCCATACAACGTTAAATTTTTAAGCACCGCAGTCCCAGTAACATCCATGATGTTCCAGGTGCCATCTGACTGCTGTACAAACTGTAACTGATAGTCCTCGGTCATAAAATTTTTATTCCAAAATCTCCACGGACCAAGAACTCCCTCCTTTGCAGTAATATGCCCTGCCAGAGTGGCGATAAAATTATTACCAAGATTGATTGAGCCTTTTTTAATATTGATGCCAGAAAGGCTGTCCATCCGTACGCATTCTACTCCAGCAGAATCAAGTACCAGACATATGCCGTCTCCGTTTTGGGTTCCTCCAAGCGTCAGCGTGCCGCCCTTAATCCGGTCCGCCAGCATGGTCCCGGCCGTGATAAAGTCAGCCACAATACCATTATCAATTGTGGCGGCCATAGCATACGGACCATTGTAGCCGTTCTTACTGTGCCCCCATCCGTTCTGGTTCCATCTCCACACATTTTGAGCCGTTTCAATATTATCTGTATCCATAATCAGAATCTCATAAGGCTGGCCGTTGGCATTTTTATGTAATACCACATAACCGCCGTTGACACCTGTCAGCCAGTTTGTCGCATTTCTCACAGCATCATCCAGAAAACCTTTTGACGGTTTCTCTTCTATCTGCTGGGTCTGTCCGGCAATCGTAGCAGCAAGTGTTGCCCGGACATCTCCGATCTCCAGGCTCTCATACCGCCCCTTTAAAACATCATAGACAGTACGAACAATTTTTGCTTTTGCATTTACCCCAAGTTTTTCGTAATAAACGGTAATGGTATCGCAAAGCTCCACACTTTCCAGCAGGGCCAGATCTTTGTATTCCTCTGTCTGCCACAACGGGATAAAAGATACATTAATACTCACAGACGGAATACCGATATTGTTAGATTTTATATAGGTTTCTCCTGCATTCCGCAGTTCCGCTTCTGTCGGACGCTCCTGAAACTGAGAAGAAAAGTCTACCGGTATGGTTCTGGGATAAGGGAAATCCGCCGCCTTATCCAAAGAAATAATCTTTTCCGGAAGTTCTGCCAGATTTCCCTCACTGTCTGTCCAATATGGATAAATGCCCGTAATTGTATTTGAAATATTCTCTTCCTGCTTCAGATCCGTTATGTTTTTCCCATAGCGGAGTACAACCCCTTTATCCTCTCCTCTGTTCTCCCATAATCTCACCATATAACGGTCAAACTCAAACTCACCGCCATACACATCTAATATGGAGCCCTGCACGCCGCCAAGCCGGGAGCGGATGCTTGAGGGAACAGAAACTGCAAAATCTCCTGAAGTTGTCTTATCTGTCCAGAAGGTATACGGGCAGTCCTCTGCTGCATACTGCTCAAATCCATCCAGAGCTTCCGCCGCTGTCTGTGCAGTAAAAGGCGAACACGGAATATGTGATAACTGGTAACTGATATGCTCCGCATTAACCGTGATTATTCCCTGCAGCGGTTTTGATATCTTGTAAACAGAAAACGGCTGGGGCTCTCTCCCCTCGCCCGGCTCGGCAAATATAATGGACGCTGTTTTAATTTCTCCAAACAAAATCCCATCAATCGGATACTGTATCTCCAGTTCATACATCCCATTTCTTTCTTCTGTTACCAGACAGGATACTGCCTCCACCAATCTGCCCAGTCCGTTGGAATTAAAATTATTTGTCTTAGGTTCAAATAAAATTGGTATCATATTGTCCACCACCTTGGTTTTATCTGCACATGGCTAATATTTCCTTCATACGCAACCCCTGTTTTTCCGGCTGGAAGCGCTGGAAATATCCATGCATTGACTTTTGAATTGCAATTAACGGTTCCTTTATAGGCATTCATAAGCTCACAGTCAATATCTATGTATTCCTGGATACCGGATATCTGGATAACCGTATCGCCAACCAGCAGGGTCCCGGCTGTTCCGTAGATCCGGATCAGCGGCAGAGCCAGAAACGGGGTAGGATTGAACAGCTGTATGCTGCCGGATACATCAATAGCAGAATCCCCCTCTGTCAAAAACCTCTGCGGCATACAGTCAAATGAAAGACTACACTCTCCGGAGCGGTTCAGCACTCTGGTTTCAAAATCCAGAGGTCCTCCAAACCGGGCGCGCCGGTAGTATTCCGGGTTATAGCTGTCTTCCAGTTTCACGTATCCAGGAGCGTGTAACAGCCATTCCCTTGCGGCCCCTGTCATGCTTTTGAACTTATTGCGGATAAATGCCGGATAAGTAACCGGGATATTCTTAAACCGGCCGTTGTCCAGAACAAGGGTCCCGTTTTTTCCCGGAACTTCTACCAGATCCACATCCCGCTCCGGAGCATTAAAGGTTCCACTCCCAGACACATAAAGCCCATAATCCTTACTGCATTTACCTCCATAAACTATATAGCCGATCATGCATAAACTGCCCCCTGTCTCTGTACTTCTTCCTGCACCTTGTCTGCCACCAGATCCGCTAATTCCTTCACATCCTGTCCGGGAGCTCCATATACATTGACCGTCAGACCGCCCATATAACTTGTATTGGTGGTCTGATTGGTCAATGGCTGCACTATAGCGCGGTTCCCCATCATGGTGAGCAGTTCCGGCCCTGCCTCTCCTACAACAGCAGAACCTTTGGAAAGTACTCCTCCTTTTGCCAAATATGGTACTTTTCCTATTTCACCAAAATGAAATCCAACCTTTTCACCTGAAAATGGGTTCGTAAATGAAAGAGAATTTACTTTCCGGATCACCCAGTTAATTCCATCAATCATTCCATTTACCAAAGCAATAATTCCATTAAGAGGCGCTTTCATGACAGCAACCAAGCTTCCAACTATTCCCCCAAAAATCTCCTTTAATCCCTTCCATGCACGTTCCCAATCTCCAGTGAATACACCTCGAATAAAGTCTATTACTCCATTCATAGCTAACATTATGGAATCCCATATATTCTTTAGATTTGCAGAAAACGCATTAAGTATATTTCCTAAAACAGGACCAAAAATTTCCGTCCAGTCTGTTGCGAAAATATTCTGGATGAAATCATCCACTTTCTGCAGAATACCTTGTATTTCATCACCCTTTACCGCTATAATTGCAACAAGTGCAATAATTGCCGCAATTAAAGCCACGATTGGATTTGCAGCCAAAAATGAAACAGCCTCTGATACGCCACTGATTGCACCTGTCAGTGGGCCAAGAGCTGCAACCATAGCTATAATAAGCAGAATAATATTCTGGCTGTCCTCATCCAATCCATTAAACCATTCCAAAAGCTCTGCTACCTTCTCAATAACATCAGTAACAATCGGCATAATCTTCTCGCCCAGTTCTGCCATCTGTTCCTGCAGCTCTGCATTTGCCTGATTATTCTCCACCAGACTTTTGTTATTCTCTTTCCAGGCTTCTCCAGCTTCTGTCAGGCCTTGATCTGCCAGCATCTGCATGACAAGATTTGTTCTCTCTGCTTCTGTAGCGGCCTCTTGAAGCGCCAGATTAAAATAATCTTCAGCCGTTTCCGCTTCACTCACTGCCTTGTTCCACTCTTCATTAGCCTTTGTATTTTCTTTCAGGCTTACCCCAAAGGTCTCATTTTCTAATGCCGCCCAGTTTAAAACATCCGCAAATGTTCCCGTCACTGTACCCGCTTTGATGGTTTCATTGATAGATTCAGCCAGGCCGTCAATGGGGATACTGTCTCCATATGCGGACCACGCACCTATCGCCGCATTAGTAAGCTTTGTCAGGTTCTCCTGCGACAGCCCAAGCGCCTGCAGATTAGCCGTTGTTGTGGCAGCTGTCTGATCGTCTCCAAGAACTCCATACAGCTGCTTGAATGTTTCTTCTGTTTCCTCTGCGCTGTATCCTGCTCTCTCACTGGATACCTCAAGAGAACCCATGATCTTCTTATATTCCTTAGTCTCTTCCGCTACCCCCTTTAAAGCTCCAATAATGCTTTTTGCACCCTCAACAACAGCCTCAGCTTTTAAAAGATCCTTAAAGTTAGACGCTTCTTTCCCGGTGTGCTCCAGAGACTCCCCGGCTTCCTTTGCGGCCTTCGCTACCTCTTCTACCGGCTTCTCATCTATACCATTAATTGCATCTTCGGTCTTTTTTGCCTCATCCTTCAATTTGTCAAGGCTCATTTCCGTAGAAACAATTTCACGTTTAAGTGCGTTATATTGCTCTTCTGATGCTTTTCCTTCTTTAAATAGCTGCTGTACGTGCTTCTCTGTTTTTTGTAATGTTTCAAGCTTTTCGTTTGTTTCTCCAACAGATTTTGCAAGCAATTCCTGTTTTTGCCTGAGTAATTCCGTATTTTTCGGATCAATCTTAAGCAACCGCTCTACATCTTTAAGCTGTGATTGTGTACTCTTAATCTGTTCATTTACATCCGACAACGCCTTACTCAGACCAGATATATCACCGCCCAGTTCAATTGTAATTCCTCTTATTTTCGTACCGCCTGTATTTCGGGCCATTTACTCACCCCTTTCCAAAGAACGCGTAAATATCATCCTGAGTTGCCTTATACGGATACTTCTCCTGATCATTCCCTTTTTCGATCAGCATGTCGTAAACCATACCCATAGTCATGCCGTCCAAAGCCTCATCTGAAAGCCCCAGCTCCGCACACCTTAACATAAATAAAGCCCCTGTACTCTCGCGTACAGTAGGCCTCATTTTTTTTTAGGTTCTGCTGTTGTTTTCTGATTGAACGCCCACAGTTCAAGAATAACCGGAAACACTTCATAAATGCTGAAAGTTTCAAAACCATCCAGCCATTCATCCGGCGCTTCCCCTGCTGCCGTTTTATCGTACTGCCGCACCATAATCCAGGCCGCATTTTCAAAAATCTCCAAGTCTAAAGCAGAAAGCTGTGCTTCTTTCCTCTCCTCATCAGAAGCATCCTCCGGAAGCTCCGATGCTTTCATATACGCTTTCCGCAATTTAACCATATCACTAATCATGTCTCGGCCAAAAAAATGGCGGTAAAGGCGCAGGGTTAAGGCTGTAGCCTTAAACCCAACTTCTTTACCATCAACTTCAATTACCTTCTTCACTGTTTTCACCTCCAAACGCTACTGTCTGCTTTTCATATACTTTTTCATACCATGCCTTGCGCACACTGTCCGGGGTCTGCGCCGTGGTTCTGGCCAGTACATTTCCATTTTCAAGCGCTGACGCGGAAATATTACTGGTCTGCGTCTGAGGCTCTTTCGTGTTGGTGTTAGTTGTACTGCCAATCCCCGGCCTGGTCCCAGAGCAGTTATAGAGACAATACAGCTGATTATCTGCGTCACCGTCAATCTGATAAAGCAAAGCGAAGGGTTTTGGTTCCACATTCGCATTTTCCATAATCACCTTATCTGTATCATCTAAAGTAAACCCCCAGATGTCCTGCATCATTTGATCCGGATATCTGGCCATCTCCAGGCTTCCAGAGTAGCCGCCGTTAGCAATGGCCTGGTAATAAGCAATCCCATCCGCATAAAAAGGCGTTACATCACCTTCTGCATCCAGCGTAAGGGTAACGGCTCCGGGAACCTTTACCGGAACCGCCCATACTGCAGTCCCATTGGTCTGGGTTAATACTGCATAAGCCACATTTTTTAAATTAAACTGTACTTTATTCTCCTGTTTTGCCATTTCACACCTCTATTTCATATAGAATCTCGTAGCACCTCTGTTTTGAAAGATAGCTGATTGATTTTTCCCATCCGATATCCTTCAAAGCATTTCTTACTTTTCTCTCTGTCAGAAAATTTCTCAATTTTATATACAGTCCTACCTGAACCGCATCCTGTGCATAATACACTACTCCGTCCGCATAAAAATTATTGCTTTCATCTTCCCAATAGCAGATAACAGGTAAAGGCTGAGCATCTTCTTCTGGGAACAGTCCATACATGACAGGAAGTCCCGTTTTATCAAGAATTTTCTTCAATTCTTCCAATGTCATCTATCTTTTCACCGCCACCTTTGCTTTTTTTTCAAGAACTTCCGCCGCTTTCTGTTCTGCGGAATATATATGAGTTATTCCATCCACATACCCTGCTTTTCTGCCCTTTTTCATTATGTCATGTCCAAACTCCAATAAGTGAGCCAATTGAGGCTTCGCAGAATTATAAATTTTAATCCTAATATCTTCCGCATTTTCAAAGACAACCTTCATCCTCCAGCCACGTTTATATTTCCCTGACTTCCTGGGAGCGGCGGCCTTGATGTCTTTCACGCATTCTTCCGCCGCTTCCTGCACACTCTGCTTAATCCGGTCAGTCACTTCCTGAGAATACTGTGACAGTTCCGCCGCAATTACAACAGCCAGTTCCTCTGGCCGGATACTTTTCCTCATCCTGTTACACCTGCCTTTTCCTCTAGATAAATCTCAATAATATCAGAATCCGGTGGAGCATAGGTCCGGTACACTCCATACCTGACACCATCAAGCGTCACAATGCGCTCTCCAGAATAATTTATCCGCTGGGTTCTAAGCATAATAACCGGATTCAGCCCATCCCGGCTGGCCGCCGCCCACTCACTCCTGGCCACAGACAAAATCTCAACATAAATCTCTGTTTCTGTTTCAGTCGGAACAGGCTGACCAATTGCGTCCTGCTCATAGGTTTCCTTTATCAGTTTTGCAACTCCATCCATTATCCGCCCGCTTTCTGGCTGAACAGCCGGTTATTCAAGGCCCAGCGCAGAGAACGGGGCATTGGCCCGTCCTCTCTGCGCCTGCGGTATAAGTACGCCGCATACATGATAACAAGATTATTATCCCCTGGTGTATCCAGAAGAACGATACCCTCTGTCTTTATGTATTCTCTGGCCGCTGAAACCAGGCTGGACAAATACTCGTCTAATTTATCGGTAGAAATCTGAAGATTAATTTTCAAAATTCCCAGAACTGCTTCATCGGCCAAATCCTGCACCTCCTTAAGCAGAAGCCTTTGTTACATTCACAGTGTAAACCCTTACTGCATTGCCGTTCTTCACTGTCACTGTTAATGGATAAGTCTTTCCATCTGCCTCCCAAGTCACAGTTCCGCCATTCTGTACATTCTTTCCCTTATAGGAAACTGCAACTTTAGCGTCTGACTGAACTGGAGTAGCTTCAATTTTATCACTGGCAGCGGAAGCAGTGAGTGTATACGCATAGGCGGTCCCATTAAATCCAGGTGTTAATGTTTCACTTCCAACCGCCAGCTTCAGAAGCTGTGCATCATTCGCTTTGTCGCCTGCGAAATCCATGACTGTAGTCACATCCACATTGTTAATATTAATTGCAACAAAAGCTCCCGGAATTACCGGCTGGCCATCTGCTCTCTCAGTTGCCTTAAATACAGTATTATCCTGGATAAACTGCACTTCTCTGCTACTCTCAATTACCATTCCGGCCCGAAGCGCAAGCAGATAAAGTTCACCATATCCTCCAACAATATCGCCATCCGGCATAAACTCCAGCACATCTACATCACCGTCAATAATCGGCATTACGCCGGGAAATCTTGCCACCAGATCACCCGAAGCCGCAAAGGTGATAAGCTTAGATTTCAGCCTGGCATAAGTCTTGCTGTTCATAGCCCAGAACTGACGCCCTCTGCTGTAGCTGGTAAAGGTATTTCCTGTAGCCATAGCCAGATCTGCCCAAAATGTAACCGGCTCTTTTGTGCCGTCTACCTCTACAATATTGCTGACGGATAAATTAACCCATTCCGGAGCATTGGCCGGATAATCACTCGGCTTGGAAGTCTGAGCCAGTCTCGTCACGATACCAAGAGGCATCTTGGATGCTACGCCTTTTCCGTAAAGGACCGCTTTATCCATAGCCAGTCCAATGCTTTCAGACAGCATTTCCACAATCCAGGAAGCCAGGTTCACATCGCTGTCATCTAAAACGCTGTTACACACCGGAATAAATCCGCCTACCTTGAAACCGTCTACAGATACCTGATTAAAGCCGAAGCTAAGCTCATTGAGCGCTCCACACATTTCCGTCCACACAGCCTCTGGAATTGTACCGGCAATCGTCTGGCGTGCCACTCCATTTACCGGACGCACCCGGACACGATGCAGTAATTTTGAATACCGGTACATATTCTCGGAAATCAACTCAAGAAATACAATGGGAATTGTAAACTCAGTTCCCTGCACCGCTCTTTCCTGTCCCTTATAGCTCCTCATCTGAGCCAGAAATGCTTTCACGTCCTCCCGTCCCAAAACAGCCGCCCTGTTTTCCATCGGAAGCGCGTCAAAAGCCCTCTGATTCATAGGCAGGGAACGAATATTGATAACTGCCATTTTACCATCTCTCCTTTCAGTTTTCTCCGGTGTCTTTACATCCGGTTTTTTTCTTTCAATTTCCGCAAGCTCCTGTTCCAGATCCTCAATCTCGGTTTCCAATGCAGACTTTATCTCATCATGGGAAGCCTTTTCTGTATCAAACTTTTCTACTTCCTCCGATACAGTCTGTTTTTCTTCATCGGATGCAGCTTCTCCTATGGCCGTCTCCAGTTCCTTTTCACGGGTTTCAAATTCCTGATCCTTCTCTCTCAGATGCGCAAGTTCTTTTTTCTTGTCTTCAATGCGTCTGCTCAGCATCAATGCTTTAAGCGCCATTTTGTTCTCCTTTCAGACGGGCCATCATCTGGCTCCGCCAATTCGTTATTTCCTTTTTTCTCATGGATTCATAATCTTTCTTCCGGGCTTCTACAGAGGTGTCCTCATAAGCCGGAAATGTTGCAACAGTAACCTCATACAATTTCACTTTCTGGATCCTCCAGACCGTGGGAAGCCCTTTTGCATATTCCACATCCTGCTCCAGGATATCAAATCCAAATGAGCACTGGGTTACATCTCCCCGCTTCACGCGCTCATAGAGATTGACCGCATCCTGATCTTTTGGATTAATCAAAACGCTTCCCCACAGTCCCTTATCATCAGCCTTAAGGGTCAGCGTCCCTGCCGTAGTACGCCCCAGTACAAGAGTTGTATCATGGTTCACCAATGCCCGGACATCCCTGTCAGTCTCCAAATCAAAAGCCCCTGCCTCAATGGTTTCATATGCATCTTTCCAGAGCCAGTACTTGCTTCCAAAAACCGAGAAATATCCATCAATGTAAAGATTCCCGTTCTCCTCTCTAGTCTGAAATCCATTCTCTAGAGGAACCGCCGTTCTTGTGCTTATCACTGGTCACTACCTCCATTCAGCTTTTTTTGTTCTCCTATCATGCCCCTTGGTATGTAATTCTCTAAGATTATCAGTTCATCCAATCCCGGAAGCGGCGAAAGTCCTATCCAATCCCTTACCTCATTCCCTTTCATAATTCCCCGGATGTACTGATCAGCCGCCACAGCCGCCAAATCCTTTAAATCATAGTTGTACAGGCTTCGGGAATTAAACCGGAAAAACAAATCCGGACTGTAGAGTAACTTTTTACTCATTTCCTGCTCAATGCCCTGTGCAATCGGCATAATAGTAGAACTAATAAAATTATTCCAGGCATCTCTCTTAAAATCTCCAATGCCAAGTACAAAGGGTGGAACTCCAAGGATAGATGCAACTGTGGTTTTATCCAGCTTTACAAAATCAGCCAGAGCAAGATCCGATAAACTCAACGGTTTCACCTGTTCCACTGAAAACTGATCTGCCGGTATCAGCCATGGTTCTCCCGCTTCCGCTGAGCCAGTATATTCATCTAAAAGTCTGCGCCTCCCTTCTGGGCTGGAAAACTCCTCTGTCAAAGCATCAACCTTAACAATAATCGACGGTTTCCATTTAGAGGACATAAAACCTTTTTCTGTAGCGGCAGCCTGCTTCAGGTTATTCGCAACGTCTGCAAGTACTACCCGGTATCCCGTCCCCATCCACGGATAATAATCACTTGGATTTAAAACAAAATGCAGAACATCTTCCGGATCATACTCTGTGCCGGCAATTATTACTTTATAGTCCCATACTCCATCCGGCACAAACGACGCCAGTCCTGAAGGAACAGGGTACAAATTGCGCAGATATCCCTGCTCTGTTTTTGGCCATACCACAGCATTCCCATTGCCGCCAAGAAGCAGAGTTTTCACAATCCAATGTACAAAGCTCCTCCTTGTCATATTGCTGTTTGGGTTTATATCTACTTTCCGGCTCAACTCATTTTTAACACGGATATCACCATCATCCGTATTCTGCATCAAATGAATCGTCATACTTGCCACAAGCCTTGCAATGGTATCCACACCTGCACAAATCTCCGGATTATGGGACAGGCTTGTATAGCCCGCACATTCCAGAGTGGCCCATCCCTCTCTTGACACAAGCGCAATGCTTCTTTTCTGCAGCGGCTCAGCTCTGGCTGGTGCCATGCTTCTTTTTCTTTTCCTGCTCATTTTCAATCCTCCGTTTTAATCTTCGCCAAACCACTTCTTGGCTTTGCTGCTTTTCTCCATATTATCCAGATACCGGACACACCCAAAGACGGACGCATCAAAAAGATCTATCCGGTGTTCTTCCTGTATTTTTTCGTACTGGATCATATCATCTGTTTTTTCAACCGCCCTTACATTCTCCACGCAATATTCATAAGCCTGATTATGGAGATAATAAAAATTTCCATCCTTCGCTTGCTTTTCAATATGGCGGAATCCCTCTGACTTTAAGTAGAAATACTGCGGCTGGTCAATAATATTAAACCCTGCATTCTTCATTCCAATAAAATATTCCCTGCAAAATTTCCTATCATGTCCTACCTGTTTGATCCGAAAGCCCATCTTTTTCATTTTGATAAACCAATTGACCACATCTGAGGCATTAACTGTAGGTGAGTTGCACATGGTCAAAACCCCGTCATCCTGCCAGCCAAATAATGGGATCCCATCTTCATCTGCTTTTCGATGGGCGGCAACTATGGGGAAAAATGCATGGGCTATTACAATATCCACTCCCTGATAGTGTCCATACAGCGCTGATGTTGTAAGATCGTGGAGCTTTGACAGATCCGCCCCGCCAAACCAGTCTATGCTCATCCGGGCCAGCTGTTCTATGGTCCAGTTGTACTTTTGATCACTGCGTTTAAACTCATCCAGCTCAAAGTAGGCCTTCATAGCACTGGTGTAAATATTCAGGCTCCGGCTCAAAAAATCTTTCCTCTGCTGTGGATCATTCTGTGCCTGAAGCGATTCCTGCATAATGTCCGCCGGGCGGATCGTCCTTCCGTAAGAAGGATTTGCCTTTTCATGCTGTTCCGCATTGGTGTAATCAACATTTCCTTTTTCATCTTTATCCGCACGGGACACAAAGCAAAATAAAGAATCATCCTCCACCGTTCCGGACACTACTTTGACAGCGTAATCCAAACGGCGGTAACAGAAGCTGTTAATCTCATCTCCAGCTGTGGTAATACCAATCATTAACTTATTGGTATAAGCTTTCATTGCCTCTTTAAACCTGTTATATTGTGACGCCTTTTTAAATGCGTGTATCTCATCCGCAATGGCAATATTGCAGTTAAAAGAATCCTGTGCATCCGGATTGGACGCCAGAGCCTCAATGTGGATGCTCCCCATCGGCCGCCCGGCATTATCCAAAAATTGATAACTGATCGAATGCTCCGCATTGTTATTGAGCACACGAAAGTCTTCTATCATTCCTTTTGCTTTTAGGCTGTGCAGAATAAATTCAAAGGACTGGCAGGCCTGCTTCTGGGAGGCTGCCACGATATAAATCGTTGCACCAGACTTCCGCTCAAGAATGGCTAATCCCCAGGCTAGTCCCGCAATAAAGGTTGTCTTCCCGTTTTTCCGGGGAATAAAAATGAACGCCTCTTTGTACCGGCGTTCATTCGTGCCCTTATAGTAAAATCCAACCAGGTTGTAAACAATGAATATCTGCCAGTCCTGCAACAGCAATGGACTGTTCATTAAAGACCGGCCTTCCAGATCCTCTCCCTGCTTGTGAACCATGGTCTTTTCAATAATACCAATTACAAGATCTGGTTCCTTTGTCCTCAGCTCCAGATTCTCACGTTTCAAATCTCTCCGAAATCTGGCACATGCTAATACAACTTCTCTGCCTACTCTCTTCTTTCCCGACAGCACCTCATCCACATACTTCAGCGCCGCCTTTTTATAACTTTTAGCCGCCAAGCTCCGCCACAGCCTCTTCCAGCGCGCTCATTTTTTTCTGCTTCATAGCCTGTTCATCTATTTTCTTTAATCCCGCAGGAGTAAGACCAAGATCGCGCCAGTAGGCAAGAGCCGATTTGTTCAAATCATCCCACAGGATAAGCGCCGGATTTTTTACCAGATTGGTTGCCCCACCCTTGTTGGTATATTCAATCAGAGGAATAGATCCATAGTCCTTGTATGCCTGGGCTGCATCATCCCGTTTCTCCAGAATTTCCGACAGGGTCAGGATCGTGTAATCAAAATAAGGCCGATATGTTCCAGCCTCTTCACATGCCTTTTTAATTTTCTTTGCCCATGATGCTCTCTTCATACGGCCTCCTTTCCAGGTTACCCCCTTTTATCAAAAAATTCTGCGCATTTAGAAACATTTCCCCTCCCCGGTCCCTGGAAAGCCAGTTTTCAATCTCCGATCGGGGGGGGCTTTGTCAGTATCTGCCCGCCCGTGCTTTCTCCGGATGCGCTTTGTTATGACAGCCTGTACACAGACTGATAAGATTATCATCTTCAAAAGCCAGCTCTGGATACTCATCAACATGCTTGATATGATGAACTGTAGTTGCATCTACAATCTTTCCATATCTCCTGCACCTCTGGCAGATATAGTTATCTCTTCTTAATACGTGCTCTCGCTTCCGCTTCCAGCGTAATGACCTGTAGTCAAACATCTCTATTGTCCTCAGCTGTTCCTTGGCAGCAGACGCTTAGGATCCTGCTGCCAATATGCTTCTTCAGTGTCTCCTCTCCTGGAGGTTCTGCCCTGTCTGGGTATCAACAGGGCAGATATGGAAGTATGAAAAAAGGCACTGGACTTTCATCCAACGCCTTTCCCATGATACTATAATATCACACTTTACATGGAAAATCGGATCATCTTCTATAATTCTCCAAGTTTTTTTCCAACATTCCGTATAAATTTCCCTGATATTCTTTTAATCTGACCTTCCTTATAATTTACGAATTGTTCCATCTGTAGATATGGTACGTTATGATGTCGATTAGACCAGAACCGAATCTGAATTACCTTTTGATATTCTACAGGAAGTTCATTATACACTTCTTCTACTGCTTGTATTTCACGGCATAATCTCTGCATTCTTGGAGCATCCAACATCCTTATCACAGTTTCTTCTATTGGCTTCCCCGGAAATCCACTTTTAGTATTTTCACTTCGGATCAAGCTTTCAGGTCTTGTATCTATCATATTATGGTATATGTCTTCATATATCTTCTTAGATTCCGGGTATCTGCGTATCACCCGCTCAATGATCGCCCAGCTGTCTCTTGATATTCTTCCCATCTTCTACCCACCTTTTTACCGGAACGGCAGTTCATCATCAATACCCTCCGGTATAGCCATAAATCCATCACTGTCCACATCTGCCTGTGTATTACTGCTTACGGCTCCGCGTTCCTCTGCCGCCTTTTTACTCTCCACAAATTCCTGAGATTCTGCCACCACGTCTGTAGTATATACCTTATGTCCATCACGATTCGTATAGCTTCCTGTCTGGATCCGGCCGGTAACGGCAATCTTGATTCCCTGACGCAGATACTTCTCTGCAAATTCTCCCTGTTTCCCAAAAGCCACACAGCTGATAAAGTCAGCTGTCTGTTCTCCTTCTCTATGAAATTTCCGGTCAACAGCCAATGTATATCTTGCTATCGCTGTAACCGTCTCTCCCTGCGAATAACGCACATCCGGATCTCTGGCCAATCTCCCCATCAATATTACCTTGTTCATCTTTTTCCTCCTTAATGACAGTTTTATGACAGATAAATGACAGTTTTTTCTTTTTACCTGTCACCTCATAAATCCTTTATTTTCAAGCTTTTTTCTTCTTTTTTTTATATGAATGACACATATGACAGATATTTTAATATTCCTTTTAAATATTAAAATTTATGAAATCGTGTAAGAAGCTGAAAAAGCTGTCATTTCTGTCATTCCTGTCATTTTCCTTATAAAATCAGCTTTTTTCCGTACCCTTATCTGTCACCAAACTGTCATTGACCTGTCATCGACTGGTATTTTTAAAATGGCAACTCCTGCTGCCTGTATTCATCCAGCTCCACAAAACCGTCTTCATCCACCTTTATGAAACCATCCTCTTTAATCATAATCCCCGAAAAATAACGTCCGTCTTTCGTCCGCCTTTGTTGATACCCCCGCTCTTCCAGCATCCTATAAAATGTTCCACGGCTGTACCCTTTCCGTCCGTACTCCATGCAGTACTTTTTGTATTCTTCATATAACGTATCTCTTTTTAGCAATACCTTGGCATCTGCCTGTATCACAGATTCATCCATAAAAGCTTTTACACTGTCCGCCGCCCTGTAAAGTTCTTCCACCAGTTTTTTGCTGTTATCACTTTCCGTAAACCGCCCGTTCCGGTACAATGCCTGCAAATGTCCTAACGCCATCCAGATAAGATACTGTACCTCCTGCACCAGTTTGTCCTTCAGTCCCGGATCCACAGTCTTCGGCTTCACATTCATCTCTAAAATAAGCAGTCTCCTGTAAAACGCGCTGGTCTTCTCATCCAGATTCAGTGGAATCTTATTAGCTGAGAAAAGCAATTTGGCATAACTGGAAAATGTTTTCGGATCCCTGCCCTTCCGTTCATACATCAAGGTATCTTCCCCTGTGACTTTTTTAATGGTATCTACACTGTTTAATGGAGCGCTCTCTATATCTGCACATGCATTCAGCAGTTTTCCCATCAGCTCTGCAGGATAAAACCTCTGATTAATGTTCTCCAAAGATACTGTAGAGTAATTCCTTTCTCCTATCAGATTCTGGACAAGAGATACAATCACAGACTTTCCTGTACCGCCGTCCCCCTTCAAGATTAAAAATTTCTGGAACCTTGAATCAGCAGTCATACAATAACCTATGTACTGCATAAGCATAGTCTGATCCTGCTCGTTTGGAACCGCCTCCTGCAGATATGCTATTGTCCGGGGTCCTGCTGCCGTCAGATTTTCCCTCGCTTCCAGATCCAGCTTATGAGGAATCTGATTAATTGAATAGTAATCCGGCTTATGCGCCCTCATCTTCCACTCAATCGGATCAAACATACAATTTTCAAAATTGATCCAATGTCTGGGATACGCATTAAGCTCCTTCAATCCTTTTTGTACCTTTTTCTGCATCACTAAGAGCGTATATATTGATTTTATTGTATTGCTCTTCAGGAGGTATCTGGGTATCAGCTCCTGGATGATATTTTTAAGATATATTCCGCCTTCGTCCAAGATATATACCCCATGCTCATAGATATAAGGCTGTTCGTCCACCACGAAAAACGGAACAGAATCTATAATATATTCTACAATTTCAGCATCGTAGACACCGATAATATCGCCGTTTTTGTTATATTTCAGAAACCGCTCTTTATTTACCAGTTCCTCCGCATTTTCACCCTCAAAACGGTGGATATAATCTAAAAGCCGTTTTTCAAGTTCCTCCTGCTTATCATACTTTCCAAGATATTCCCGGTTTCGGAATATAGGCCAGCCCTGCTTGCAGTCCCATCCTGCCGCCTTTATGCCTGCCTTAAGGCGTTCATTGATTTCCCGCGAAAAGCATGATAAAACAAAGTGATAATTATCCAGGCATACTGGTGCCCCGATCTGGTTTCTCAAATAATCAATTAACCCCTCAGCAGAAAAGCATACATCATCTTTAGTCTCCAAATAAATGCACCGCATATGTACAGACAAAATATTGATGGCAACATCTATATTGTCTACTATAAACAGATAACTCTCGCTAACAGTAGATGGATAGTCTTTAATCCATTTCTCCAACGCTTTTTTATTCATTATCGCATCCTATAAAAACTGCCTCAATAAGTCTCTGGTATTTCCCTTCTTCTTTTCCGGTTTCTTCACCTGAGCAAGCAGATCCAGCCCTCCGCCCATGGGATTTACATTGACTGCATTAAGGCTCTCCACAACAGCTTCCTGATGCTCCATGGCTTTTGCCTTTATCTTCTCCATCCGGGAAAAGGGAAATCTCAGCCCGCTGAGACAGCACAATGTCTGCTCCGCCTCAAATCCCTGGAAAATATCATATGCTGTCCCAAATTCCGCCTGAAGTTTCTGCAGATTGATTTCTGCCTGAGATCCTGCTGCCAATACGGCCATATACTTTACTGCCTTAACCTCATCCAAATCAGCAAATATTCCATTACGGAGATGTTCGATTATACGGGCCGTGCTGGTATCCTGCCTGGAAGTCCGGCTGATGACAGCCGCTCCCTTTGTGCCCAGCATCTCCTTTATCTCCGCCCGGTCAATATTTCCAAGGGCACTGGTCTTCTTGTCTGGTATGCTGATAAACTCATCCAGAAGCTGTACAAAAATCTGATTCAGTTTCAGTTTTCCTTTTCCTGTATTGTTATCAATGAAAAAGACTGCTCCTGATTCCTGAATGTCCGCCAGCTCCCTTACACAGTCCCAAGCATTGATATGAGCCTTTACAGATTCTTTTTCATCCGGCAGAACTGTGACTGCTCCCGTTATCCTGCCTAAATCCTGATGCAGTATCTCTGTAAGCATAGGCCCAATCCCAGAGCCTGTTCCGCCTCCGGCTGAGAATATAGTAAATATTATTTTCTGCGGCACTTTCCCGGATACCTCTTTTTCAACCTTCTCAATGTTGCGGGCAAGAAGCTTCTTTGCCTTTGTCCGATCCTTATTGCATCCGTCACCGCCGTCCAGATGGAACTTATGAGCCGCATCTGGAAGCGTTTTCAAATCCTCTTCTGAAGTATTTATGTACAAAACCGTATAACCTGTCTTTTCCAGCAGTCTCCCAATATTCCCTCCTGCCTGCCCAACTGCAATAAATCCTATTTCCTTTCTCATGCCTCACTGCCTCCTTTTATAATATTCAAAGCATCCCTTCCAGCCTGTGTAATAAAATAAGTCTTGGAATTCCCTGCCGGAAGACCTGGTGCCACATATCCTGCTGCCATCAAGGCCTCCGTATGCTTATAAAAAGAATTGTAGGTATATTCCAGTGACTTCAGGCTTTCGATAATCTCTTTGATCGACATTGCATTTACATTGTTATCTGCGTTATCTGATACCAGACTGGACAATATAATAAACTGGATCCTGTTCAATGGTTTTTCTCCTCCTTATCTCTTATCTGCTCTTAATTATTGATATTCTGTCTTATTTATCCTTAATTTCTTTTACGCACTCACTACGTGCTGTTCCCAAACAAACTGCGTCCTCCTGCTGCTCTTTGCTATATAATGCCTGCTGGTAGTCCCTGAGTCAGAATGGCCCATTAAATCCTGTATAACCTCTATCGGACAGTTCCGGTCTGCCAGCCTTGTTGCAAAGGTTCTGCGGAATACATGGACTGTTCCCTTCTCCCAAAGTATCCCAGCCTGCTCACAAATCCGATGGGTAATAATCTCATAACCAGCGTTACGAATACGCTTAGGCTGTCCATTATACAGCCTTTCTGTTACAAAGAGCGCTGGATGCGCATCTTTCCTGCTGGCCAGATATTCAGCAAGATACCTCCGCGCTCTGGTATCAAGGTACACAGTGCGGAATTTTCCTTTTCTGCTTTTTTCTCCCCGGAACACAACAGAGCCTTTGACAAGATCTACATTTATCCTGTCCATCCGTGCCAGCTCCCCCACTCTCACCCCAGTGGAAAAAAGAAACGCTATCACTGCCCGGTCACGTAGACTGCAGGGAGTGTCTCGTATCGCTATTTCTTCCTCTATGGAAAAATATTTCATTTCTACGTCTTCACCTCTGATTCCCTTAATGGGTTTAACTGGATTTTTTTCAATCATCCCCTCATCATGGAGCCATGTAAACAGACTGGACAGGTTACGCTTTTCATTATTCAATGTATTCGGCCTCACCTGCTGGGACCGGAGCGCCAGATAATACTTAACATCATCTTTGGTGATATATCTGTATCCTTTACCTGTCTGTAAAAAGAATCTACGCGCCGTCCGCAGATACTGGTCAAGTGTCAGCTCTGTACATCCTTCCAATTTTTTATTTACTGCAAAGCACTCCAGAGCATACCTTGTATCGTCCATTTCTGTTGACAGCTCCATACATTCTTTAATTAACTGCACCCCATGGAGCGCCCCCCTCACTGCTCCTTCCAGCATCTGAAGATGTTCAGTCTCTATGACTGGCGACATCATACATATAATATTATTTACAACATGTTCCCTTATATCTGTGTTCATCATACTTCCATACCTCCATCCTATAATATTGCTTTCCCGCAATCGTTCCTGTTACCCTGTTTTAGTTACCTCCCTTAATACCCTTTTACCGCCTTATTCCACCCCCTCTTTCATACTAAATAATCTAAATTCAGACATAGATATTCTGCTTGTGGACTTCTGCCAGAACCGATTTAACCTTGACAAGAAACCCTAAAATGTCTTTTGTTGTGATATTGTTTGCGGTCACAAATTTTCGGTTCGATAACCGCTTAAATTCCTCTCCACTGACCTTTTCCATGCAGTAGCCGATAAATCTACCACGCATATCTAAAACCGTATCTACGGGCGTTATAACCGCTTTAGGCAGGCTTGCTTTCATCAGTGCATTTACTTTCCGTTCCTTTGCCGCTATGTCAATGTGCGGCTTGAAAGTCTTTATGATTTTTCCGTTGTACTCGTATATGTAACCCTCGCCACCCTCTGTTAATGGCGTTCGGGTTGTGGTATCAAATTTTATTGGCATGAGCATTATCTCCCTTGTGTTTCCACAACATTCAAAATCTTTTCAACCGCCCTTTCCCAGAATATGCGGACAAAATCATCAAGCGTTGCAAACTCTTTATCATCAGTCAGACCGATTTCGTCAGCACTTCTCATAATGGTTTTCATTCCTGACTTGTCCATTTCTTCCAATGTATCATGCACGATTTCAGAAACAATTTCTTCTGTTCCGCTGTATTCACACCCAAGAGAACAAGTTTCTCTAAGTTCTTCCATGTCTTTCTTGCTTAATTTTCCCATTTCAATCAACCTTTCTATGTTCAAAACACAATCGTCACATCATCTTTGAAAATCTTATGATTGCGATTGATAAACAGCTTTGTTTTCAGTTCCTTGCCCGATTTCAGGCAGTTTATAAATT
>CATJHO010000095.1 GCA_949740535.1 uncultured Lachnospiraceae bacterium | reverse complement strand
TCGGCCAACCGGACACGAAACATCATGGCAGTCATTGCCGTCACCTTAACCACCCTGTTATTCAGCGCCCTCTTTACCACGGCCATTTCCGTCAAATACTCCACAGAACAGACCACAATGCGCCAGGTGGGGGGCTATGCCCACTGCGGCTTCAAGGATCTGACAGCCGGACAGAAGGACCTCTTGAAAACCCACCCTTTAATTGAGACATACGGCACAAACAAGGTACTGACCTCCTTAGAGGAAGGCGTCTTCGAGAAAAACCGTGTGGAAGTCCGTTATATAGACGAGATCGGCGCCGATATGTTCTTCTGCAGTCCCACAACCGGCAGCCTTCCAGGGACAGAGCGGGAGCTGGCCACAGATACCTGGGTACTGGATCAATTGGGCGTTCCCCATCAAATAGGAGAGCAGATCACCGTGCCTTTCGTCTTTCACGGAGAAACCAGAGAAGAAACCTTCACTCTAAGCGGCTTCTGGGAACGGGACAGCGCCGCAATGGTCAGTGAAATGTGGCTGTCCGAGGAATTTGTAGATCAAATGCTGTCCGAGTATCCCCCGGACGAGCGGATGCTTGCTATGGGTGCAGGTAAATGGAATCTGGACATCTGCTTTGCCGACAGCAGAAATATCCGCGGAAATCTGGAAACAATCGCCAGGGACAATGGCTATGAAATCGAAGATGCAACGGCTGAAAATTACCTGCGTACCGGTGTCAACTGGGCTTATCTAAGCACCCACAGCAGCCAGGGAGAAGCGCTTTTAAGCATTGCTGCCGTGGTATTTCTCACACTGATGATCATACTGACCGGGTATCTTATCATTTATAATATCTTCCAGATCTCCATATCCAGTGATATCCGTTTCTACGGACTTTTGAAAACCATCGGCACCACCGGGCGCCAGATCCGCGCCATGATAAGGCGCCAGGCTCTGAAACTGTGCATCCTGGGACTGCCCCTGGGACTTCTTGCAGGATACCTGGCCGGCAGTCAGATTTCAGTCATTGTTATGAAAAATATGAGCGGACAGCGCTCCTACCAGACCTTAAATCCGTGGATATTCGCAGGTGCAGCCCTGTTTTCCGTGCTGACTGTGCTCTTAAGCTGTCATAAGCCCGGCCGGATCGCCGGAGCCGTCTCCCCGGTAGAGTCCCTGCGCTATACGGAAAGCTCTTCCGGTAAGAAAAAGAGTAAAAAAGACAGACACGGACCCAAGGTATTGCAGATGGCTTTAGCCAACCTTGGAAGAAACCGGAAAAAGACGGTTCTCGTAATCCTTTCCCTGTCCTTAAGCGTGGTGCTGCTCTA
>CATJHO010000094.1 GCA_949740535.1 uncultured Lachnospiraceae bacterium | reverse complement strand
ATCGGCAGTCTGGGCGATCTCCTCGTTGTGGGTGATCATGACGATGGTCTGGTGGAACCGCTCGCTTGTCACTTTCAGAAGGCTCATGACGTCCTGACTTGTCCTGGAATCCAGATTGCCGGTGGGCTCGTCGGCCAGAATGATTGCCGGCTTGCCTGCCAGGGCGCGGGCGATGGCTGCTCTTTGCTGCTGGCCGCCGGAGAGGTTTCCCGGAAGACTTAAAAGTTTTTCTTCCAGCCCCAGCATTTCAATAATGCGCTGCATGTATTTCTCATCTGGCTTTCTGCCATCCAGCTCAACCGGGAGCAGGATGTTTTCTTTTACGCTCAGCACCGGGACCAGATTATAGTTCTGGAATACGAAACCGATTCTTCTCCGGCGGAAGATGGTCAGGGCCTCTTCTTTGAAGGCAAATATATCTTTGCCATCTATGTGAACGCTTCCTTTCGTTGGGCGGTCCAGGCCGCCCAGCATATGAAGCAGGGTGGATTTTCCGCTTCCGGATGTTCCTACAATGGCGGTGAAGCTGCCATTTTCGATCTGCAGGGTTACTCCGTCCAGAGCTTTTATGGTGTTTTCTCCGGAACCGTAATACTTTTTCAAATCTTTTGTTTCCAGAATGGTCATAGGGTCTGTTTCCTCCATTTTCTATTATTCTGCACTGAAAGGACACAGGGCTTCAGCTTTTTAAATGGAGTATATCACAGAGAGCTTTCTCTGTTCTTTCGGAAATATAACAAAATTGTAAGAATTGACCGGGGACGGATGTCAATGCCGGTATTGGTTGATCAGGGACTCTGTTTCTTCCTGGTTTTCGGCGCTGTTTACGTTCAGAACATAAAAGCTTCGGGTGTTGTTGAGAAGTTCTCCTGTTTTGGCGCTGTCTGCGGTCTCGGAGCATTCGTATCCGGTCAGGACGCCGTAGTTGTTCAGAATGTAGCGGACGGTAACGCTGATGTTCTCTGCATCGGTCCGGTCGTGAAGCGTGGTTCCATAGGGTACGTAAGCTTCGGTGTAGGAAACCGTGTAGGAGACTTCCTGTCCCTGGCGCTCTTTTTGAATGGAGATTACAGCCTTGGGATTGATGGGGGGAATACCCGTATAGGGATAATAGGACCACCACTCTTCGGCCTCTGCTCCCTGCCTTAAGCTGTTCTCTCTCCAGTCGTCCTCACAAACCCATCTGCCTTCTATGGCTTTATTCCAGGATTCTCCTTTATCGCAGTAATATTCCTCATAGACGGCATCATTGTTGTCCGGGTTAAGAATCTGCGTGTACATACGGTCTTCTGTCATCCAATGGATGGCGTGAGCCATATCGCCGTATTCATTTACAGGATCTTCTGTTTCCGGCGTAGTCTGGAAACGGTACTCAATTTTGCAGCTTTCCAGATACTCGTAGGATTCTTTTCCCTGTTCGATTTCCCGCAGCCATGCCTGTTCTGTTTCCTCCAGTGAGGCGTTTAAAAGCTCATCTGCCAGGAATATGGTGCGGCTGCTGAAGACTCCAAGGAACAGAAAATACAGCGCCAGAAGCCCGCCGCAGACGCCTGGGATCCAGGCTTCCCATTTACGCCCTCTCTCTTCTGCGGCTTCATCGGATATCAGCGCATAATGGAGATAGGCCAGATGGCAGAGTCCCCAGTAGAATAAGGTGCCTGCCAGGAACATCACCCAGGGCAATGGATGCCGTATTCCGCAGGCAAGCCAGAATATGCTGCATGTGAGGAAACCGGTCAGAATGCCCAGGCTTAAGAAGTTGGTTCTTCCTCTGTTCCGATCGTAAAATTCCTGATTTCCATGGTAGCAGTTGTACAGAAAGCGTCCGGATTCTATGGATACAAGCACCGTCAGGATCAGGATATTCCAGCTCCCCGGCTCCGGATTTACGCTTCCTCTCTGCCACAGCATAGACCGGAAGAAAGGCCAGAAGCATAAGCTTATCCACAGGACCAGCTGCATGGCTTTGTAGCACCAGTAATAGCTCTTCCACTCGATCTGCTCCATCCGCTCATCGGCAGTGATTTTTTCTGGTTTTTGCAGTACATTCCATAAGATCCAGTCTTTTTTCATCGATTCTTACCTCCTTTATTAAATCGCTGCGCCACAGCACGAAAGGGTAAAGCCAAAATTATTTCTTACTTAAGGCCGAGTCTCTTCTTTCCAAAATATTTCGTCAAGAGTTTTTCCCAGGGCATAGCAGATGCTGAGACAGAGATTTAAGGTTGGATTGTAATCGCCCCGCTCAATCATGTTGATGGTCTGTCTGGAGACACCTGTCTTTTGGGCAAGATCCTCCTGGGAGTAGTCAAGTTCCGCCCTAGCTGCCTTCAGCTTCAGATTTTTTGCCATGCTCTGCCTCCTCCTCTATCTGTCTTTTCTTTAATTTTATCTTACTACTTATATGACATTTTGTCAAATATATCTTACATTCAGTAGAGACGATTCCAGAAAAAGGGAAGAAAAAGAGAGCTGTAAATCAGCCTGCCGCTGAATTTCACAACTCTCATCCAAAACCAGTATTTATCTGTTATCTACATCAATATCCGTAATTAATCCCCGTAATCCGAAGTTCACCGTCCACCATGCCAAAGGTGATACTGGGACTTCCTTCAGTGTCATAATCCATCAGGGTAAATCCTGCCATGCTGGGGGCCAGATCCGCTGTATCTGCTTTCTCAATGGAAACCAGCATTTCTTCTGAGAATACCTGATTTGGATCCAGTTTCAAAAACTCTTCTTTTGTTTCTACCACATCCACACCTTCCAGCCCCACATAAACGGGAAAACCAGTCAGTTCTGCAAGCTTTTCCAGATCTTTTGCAGCCACTGCTTCTTTGACAGCCTCCGCATAGGCAGCCACTTCTTCCATATCTGCATCAAAATTATCCAAATCCGGATCCGGCTTCGCAGGCTCTGTCTCCGCCTCTGCCTTGGAATCTGCCGCCTCACTGTCCGGCCCGCTTTCCTCTTCTGTTTCTGCTGTTTCCCCGGTATCAATTACAGTCTCATCCGCCGGCGGATTCTCCGCCTCTTTTTCCTTTCCGTTGGTACATGCTGTGAGCCCCAGCAGGACCGCCATACTCAAAATCAAAATAATACCTGTCTTTTTCATAGTTGTTCTTCCTTTCTGCTGTCATATAATTTCAAACTCTATTTCTCCTGCAGCGCCAGGCGCTATGGAGTACTTCTCAAATACAATCACAGGATTTCCCCTGTCATTTACATAAAAACTGCTGTCTTCGGTAATCGTTTCAAAGCCGCCCTCTTCCGCTGTAAAAAAGCTTTCGCCCGCCTGCGTCCGCTCCTCTATCTGAGCTTTGATACTTGCATTGGCCTTTTCTATAAAATCCGCTCCAAGAAAATCTGCAAGAGTCAGGAAATCATTGCTCTTTAAATCCAGATTATAATAGCGGATTTCCGCATAAGCGCTGGTCCAGCTCTCTGTGCCTTTCACCACAAAAGACAGGACATCCTCTGTCTGGTTTTTGATCTCATACCACACATGAATGCGGATATCATGTTCCGCCCACTCTTCTTGTGTTCCGCCTGTTTCTATAAATGCCTGATGGTACTCCTCTGCTCTCTGCAGGGCTTCCCGCTCATACTGAGCTGTCATTTTTTCAATCTGCGCATTTACCTCCTGGGACAGTTCCCTTCCGTTCTCCCCCAAATCCACACCTGGAATCTCTGCCTGAATCTGTGTGTCTCCTTCTGTTTTTTCGTAGGATCGGATGGTGAGAATCCGCGCAAGGTCTCCGATCACAGGAAGATTCTGCATTTCCACAGCAAAGGCTTCGCTTGTATTAAGTCCGATGGTTGTTACCACAGTAAGTGCGGCAGCAATCCCCGCCGCCCAGCGGTATACTCTGCTGCGTCTTCTCTGTGACAGCTTTCGAGCCCGTTTCTTCCGGGAACTTTGAACTGCTTCCATCACTCTTCCTTCCAGTTCGCCGGGAATCACAATTCCTTCATAGGTTTCTCTGCTTTTTTCTAATTCTTTCAACCTCTCATTCCCTCCATTTCCACACGCAGGGCCTTTAGGCCCCGGTAAAGTTTTGCCTTGACTGTATTTAAGTTAAGCCCCATAATCTCTGCAATCTCCTGCAGCGGCAGTTCCTCGTAAAACCGAAAACGGATGATATTCTGTACCTCCGCCGGCAGGCCTTTGATCCGTTCATACAAATCCTCCTGATCTGCATAGTCCGGATCGCAGACATAAGCTTCGTCTCCCAAAGGCTCTTCCAGCAAAAGCTCTCTGCGGTTTTTTCTGAGAAAATTCATACTTTCATTCATTAAAATACGGTAGAACCAGGTCTTTACTGCCCCGATATCGCGCAATGAATCTGCATGTTCCAACGCTTTACAGACGGCATCCTGAACCACATCCATAGCATCCTGTTCATTCCTTACATTGGAATAAGCCAGCCGGTAAAACTTTTTTTGATTTTCTAAAATGTATTCCACAATCTCTTCAAAATGATCCTGCTGCATTACCTGCCTCCTTACCACGCAGCGCCTGCCTGTTTATAGATTTGTTGTCAGATGGATGTCTTTTAAACAGCTGTTTTTATCCTTCTGTATGATAGACAAAGAGAAGACTTCAAAAGTTGCATCTATAATTTCTTTTTATAAAAAATGGAATCTCGGCCGTTACTGCGCCTTGACTCCATTTTGCACATTTATCATTCTGTTTTCAAGCTTTCTTGGAAGATACACGGAAAATACCGTTTCTTCTTTGGAGGTAACTTTGATATATCCACCCTGGATCCGGATAATTTTCCGGGCCAGATACAGTCCCAGGCCTACACCGTCCTCCTCGGTCCGGCCAGACCGGTAAAACCGCCCGAAGATCCGGGGAATTTCATCCTCCGGAATCCCCCTTCCATGATCGATCACGTCGATCCGGTAAAAAAGTTCAAAAGCACAGCCTTTCAGTAGAATCGTATCCCTGGGGCTGGTATATTTAATGGCATTATCGAGAATGTTCCACATTGCTTCCGCCGTCCAGCGGATATCGAAGCATGCCGTGTCTTTTTCTGTCTCTGTCTGCCACGTAAGACAGATCTGCTTCTGCCTGGCCGCCGGCTCTCCCATTTCCACCGTCTGCCTGATAAGTTCTCTTACGGAATGCTCCTGCGGAACCGGCTGAATAATTCCCTGGTTAAGCCGGGAGCTTTTGATCAGGGATGCAATGAGAAACTGAAGCTTTTCTGCCTGAACGTTCAGCTGGCGCGCCAGTTCTTCTGCCTCTTCCTCCCAAAGCTGTTCCTGAAGAAGCTGGGCATACAGCACCAGATTTGCAATGGGGGTCTTGGTCTGATGGGAGATATCCGCAATCAGCTCATGGATTTCCTTCTGCTCCTCCGCCTGCTTCTTATCTCTTCCTGACTGGCGCTGAAAATATTGAAACAGTCTTGCCTCAAAACAGGAAAGGCGGCTCTCGTCAAAAAAATTCTCCTCAAAGCTTCCGTCTATGGCAGCTTCCACCATCTGATCCAGCCGGTCCATCATCTTTTCTGTCCGTCTTCTCTGCACCAGCAGACAGCCTGCCAGGAGACAATTCAGAATCACAAGCACTATAAGAAGGATCCACCAATTATCCATGAGCCCCGCTCCGTTTCACCGAAAACCGCTCATCGGACCAGGTATATCCGATCCCATACACGGTTTTGATATATCTGGGAGCGGAAGGATTATCCTCAAGCTTATCCCGCAGCCGCTTAATGGTTACAGACAGAGCATTTTCATCTACATACTGGGCGCCGTCTGTCCAGACCCGATCCAGCAGTTCCGAGCGTGACAGTGTAATGCCCCGGTTCTCCACCAGGAGGCGTAAGAGCTTCTGCTCGGTTTTGCTCAGATCAATCCGCCTGTTCCCTTTGATAAATTCCATGCTGGAAAAGGCGAAATAAAATTCTCCCGTCTGATAAACCTGCACGCCGGCTTTGCGGGTTTTGCGCATCTGCGTGTGAATCCGGGCCCGCAGAACCATAAGGCTGAAGGGCTTCGTAATATAATCATCTGCGCCCAGCTCCAGACCCGTCACGATTTCTGTTTCCAGATCTTTTGCGGTAAGAATCACCACCGGTATCTCCTGGGCTTCTTTGATTTCACGAAGAAGCTGTAAGCCGTCACCGTCCGGCAGATTCAGATCCAGAATCACCAGACAGACGGGATGCTGTTCCAGCAGCTCTCTGGCCTTTGTAATGCTTGGAGCCTGCAGAAACATATATCCTTCTGCCTTCAGGGCAATGGCGATGCCGTTGCTTAAGGCTTTGTCATCCTCAACAATTAATATTCGTTCCATTTTATGCCACTCCTTATCCGTATAATCTGATTGTATCGGAAGAAACTTGAAAAAGGATGATTCTTTTCTTAAGAATTCTTAAACTTTCTCCCCCCGCAGCAGGCAAGGAACAAATGGTTTTAGTCTGTCAGAATCCTGGACTGCACAGGCAGCCGGCAATATTTTTGTTCTTGCCGGATAAGCTTAAGTGCTTTATCATAAACTAAGGGAAGATCCGAAACAAAAAGAAAGGATGAATGCGAAATGAAAACAATTACCTATGTTGTAAAAAATCCCATGGGCGTCCATGCCCGTCCAAGCGCTCTGCTGGCCCAGTGCTGCGTAGGCTTTAAAAGCCTGATAACCATGGAGACAGACGGCCGCACCGCTGACGGCCGGAATGTACTGGCTCTTCAGGCGCTGGGCGCCAAAGAGGGAGATACGCTGACCATTGAGATCTCCGGCGAGGATGAGGAGCAGGCTTATGAAGCTGTGCAGAATGTACTCCGGGAAGCTTTCAGAGAAAAAGGCGCCGCTTCGGTACTCCGGATTGCATTTTTCGGGACCAAAGACTACGACTGCACCTTTTTCAGTGAACTGGCAAAAGACAAGGGCGAAGGAACCTACAATGTGGATATCCACTATTTCACATCCACCCTTGGACCTGAGACGGCCAGTCTGGCCAAAGGCTGTGACGCTGTCTGCGTCTTTGTAAATGATGATGTGTCCCGTCCGGTGATGGAACAGCTGCATGAATACGGCATACGGCTGATTCTGCTGCGCTGTGCCGGTTTCAACAATGTGGATCTGGCCACGGCTCAGAAGTATGACATAACCGTTCTGCGGGTACCGGCCTATTCTCCCTATGCCGTTGCGGAGCACGCCATGGCCATTCTCCAGCAGGCAAACCGGCATCTTCATAAAGCCTACAACAAAGTAAAGGAAAACAATTTTGCCTTAAGCGGACTTCTGGGCCTCGATCTCCACAACAAGACAGCCGGGATCCTGGGAACCGGAAAGATCGGCGTCTGCATGGCCCGTATCTGTAAGGGCTATGGCATGACGGTTCTTGGGTGGGACGCTTATCCCAACAAGGAACTGGAAGAAGAAGGTCTGCTGACTTACGTGGATCAGGAAACCCTGTTCCGGCGGTCCGATCTGATCTCCCTTCACGCGCCTCTCTTCCCAAGCACCTACCATATCGTCAACGAAAAAACCATTGGGCTTATGAAAGATACGGTTATGCTGGTCAATACCGCCCGCGGCGCCCTCATTGACACAGAAGCGCTCATCGCAGCGCTGAAACAAGGAAAATTCCACGCTGCAGCCTTAGATGTCTTCGAAGGGGAGGGGGACAATGTCTACACGGACCGCAGTGACGAGGTGATTACAGAAGATGTTACCGCCCGGCTTCTGATGTTCCCCCAGGTGGTGATCACCAGCCATCAGGCATTCTTTACACGGGAGGCTCTCCAGGCCATTGCCTTTGTAACAATGGAAAATGCCCGGAACTTTAATGAAGGCAGGGACTATGGCAATGCACGGGTAACCGCTGATATGGCCTGACGGGTCCCTTTGCGCTTCATGCTCCGCAGCACTTCTTTCATTTCTTTGGATACACGGCAGGATTCTATGGTCTTCTGAAGGGCCTTGTTGTAGGTCCAGTCATCTAAGGAGCAGCTCTTCAGATAGGCCATAGTTTCTTCCGGAAAATGCACAAAATACATCGACAGGGCCCAGGCTTTCGCCATCCGCACATAGTAAGCTTCGCTGTGAATGGCATCAAAAGCATCAAAAGCGCTCTGCCGGTATTCCTCATCCACAAAATAACTGAGCAGCATAACCACTCCAAAGCGGATCTCATATTCCGCATCGGACTGAAGACAGGGCATCAGAAACTCCCACATTTCTTTTTTATGTTTTTTGGTTTCTTTCAGAGAACCGCAGAAGATATCACAGACGGCCCAGTTATTGATACGTGGAAGAAAGGCCTTTGTCAGGGCAAGCCGTTTCTCAAAATCCATTTTAGCGCAGCCGATGACCAGTCCCTGCAGCATATCCTTCTCATACCATTCCCGATCATTCTCTTCCAGAAAGGCTTCCCAGTCTCCTCTGGCAATTTCTTTGGCCAGCCCGCGAAGGGCAGGCACCCGCACACCCAGCACATTGTCTACCCCAGGCAGCAGCCTGCTGTGGAACTCCCGATATCCCGCATCGGCAAGGGAAAGCAGACGCGCGCGAACTTCTTCTGCAGTTATAACCGGGACTGATTTTACAGCAGTTTCCATTGATTGTTCTCCTATGTCTACGAGTCTGTTTTTATAATGCTCCTTCCAGTTTCAATAAATATTCTTTGATATCCAGAGCCTTGTTTTTTCCCGCATACCCGGTCAGGCTTCCGTCGGAACCAATTACCCGGTGGCAGGGAATGATAATGGCGATCGGATTATTCCGGTTGGCCATTCCCACTGCCCGGCTACCCCTGGGACAGCCGATGGCCTTGGCAATCTCCCCATAACTTCTTGTTTCTCCGTAAGGGATATCCAGAAGGGCCTTCCAGTCCCGCATCTGAAATTCCGTGCCGTCAATGGATAAAGGGAGCTCAAAGACCCTGCGCTCTCCTGCAAAGTACGCTGCCAGCTGTTTCTTCGCTTCCAGAAGCAGAGGCGTCTCCTCCTCCGGGATCCCGTTTTCCTGCCGCTCATACCCGAATGAGAGGCCGCAGATCCCCTTTCCATCCTCCATAAGCTCCAGTTCTCCTATGGGCGTCTCTACCCTGCATCTCTTCTTATTCAAAATAGTTGGTACTTCTTTTTTCATCATAGTAGATTACATTCTCCTGTCGTAAGGTAATCACGCCATCCACAGCATCCAGAATGGAAACGCCGCAGTTCTTATGCACGCCTCCCTTCCAGAAGTCCTTTAAATCTGTGATGGTAATACTGCTTAAAAGCCCTTTGACTACAGCCCCGTGACCGGACAAAAGAATGGTTTCCTCCTGATATTCTAAGGTTTGTACCAGCTCCTCTATAAATTCTGTGGTCCGATCACAGAGATGGCGGATGGACTCACCGCCTTCTGGCGGCACATATGCTCCCGGATTGGTAAAAAAATTCCGAAACTCTGGATCCGGGATATTCCAGCCATCCTTATGACAGCAGAGACCCTCATAGGGTCCAAAGCCAATCTCACGCAGCCGTTCATCCACTATCAGAGGAATCTTACGCTCTCCCCGGATAATTTCAGCCGTCTCCTTTGCCCGCTTTAAGGGACTGGTAAAAATGCGGTCAAACTTCACATTTTTCAATCCCTCTGCCGTCAGCCTGGCGACTTCAATCCCATTCTGGTTCAGGGGAATATCCGCAGTTCCCTGCAGCAGACGTTTGGTATTCCAGTCTGTCTCACCATGGCGGATCAAATAGATTACCATAATTTTCCACTCCCTGTTTCTGTCCGATTCCGGACTGCTTCTTTCTATTTTTTAATGGATAAACTCTTTTAAAACCCCGATAAACACATCCATATCCAGCGGCTTGGAGATATGTGCATTCATGCCGCTCTTTAAAGCGGCTTCCTTATCTTCCTCCATGGCATTGGCGGTCATCGCAATAATGGGAAGCGTTTTCACGTCTTTTCGCAGCATATTCCTTATGGTACGGGTGGCTTCGTAACCGTTCATAATCGGCATCTGTACATCCATCAGGACCGCATCGTAATAGTATTCCTCGGAATGCTCTATCATGGATACTGCGTCTGTTCCGTCCGGGGCTGATTCCACCACAAAGCCTGACTCCTCCAGAATAATCTCCGCAATCTCCCTGTTCAGCTCAATATCCTCCACCAGAAGAATCCGCTTTCCGCCAAAATCAGCCATGGTCCACTCTGCAGCTTTCTGCTCCTCTTTTTCTGCCAGATTGTTAGTAGCCAGCAGAACGGATTTCAGATCTGACATAAAGAGCGGCTTGGCGCAGAAGGCCGTTACCCCCGCCGCCTTTGCCTCCTCCTCAATGTCCGTCCAGTCATAGGCCGTCAAAATGATAATGGGCGCTTCATCCCCCACTGCTCTGCGGATTCTTCTGGTAGTCTCCACACCGCTGGTCTCCGGCATCTGCCAGTCAATGATAAAGGTATGATAAGAATCGCCTTCGTCATGGGCACTCTTGGCCCGGTACACGGCTTCTCTGCCGGAAGTCGTCCACTCAGACCGCAGCCCCAGCTGCTTTAACATCTTGGTGACACTGTCGCAGGTATTAAAATCGTCATCCACCACCAGCGTCCGCAGGCCGTTCAGCTCTTTTAACTGTTCCGCATTTTTCTCCACATCCTGAAGCTTCAAGCTCAGCTCCACCGTAAATGTGCTTCCCCTGCCCTGCTCGCTCTCCACATGGATCGTGCCGTTCATCATTTCTACAATATTCCGGGTGATCGCCATACCAAGGCCCGTTCCCTGAATTCCACTCCGGGTTGCCGTAACCTCACGCTCAAAGGGTTCAAAGATATGCTTCACAAATTCCGGCGACATGCCGATACCATTATCCCTGATCACAAAAGAATAATCCCCATATCCATGCCGGAACGTTGTTTTCTGTATAATCCGGAAGGTAATTGTCCCCCCTGCCGGAGTATATTTCACTGCATTGCTCAGAAGATTGATAAATACCTGGTTGAGCTTCAGAGAATCGGCGATCACATCTTCATTTGCCACTTCAAAGGTGTCAATGAACAGTTCCAGCTGTTTAGCCTTTACCTGCGGCTGGATAATATTTACCAGATTGTGCATAAGTTCCGAAATATTGCACTCCTGTTCCTTTATCTGCACCTTTCCGCTCTCAATTCTGCTCATATCCAGAATATCATTGATCAGGCTTAGGAGATGGTTGCTGGATGAGAGGACCTTCTTAAGGCAGTCCTCAACCCGCTCTTTGTTGTTAATATGTGTAATGGCAATCGTCGCAAAGCCGATGATGGCATTCATGGGCGTGCGGATATCATGGGACATATTCGAAAGGAAGGTAGTCTTTGCCTTATTGGCATGCTGGGCCTGCATAAGGGCATCCTGCAGAGCCGCCTGAATCTTCTGTTCCCGTTCCTTTATCTCCGTAATATTCTGCCGGGTAAACAAGACCTTCACTGCTCTGCCGTCTTTTCGTTCCAGACAGATAATATTCATATGCTTCCATTTGGGACTCCCCCCCTGTATGACATGGCATTCAAAACGCAGATCGTTCTGATCCTTCAGCGCTTCAATAATGGAACTGCTCTCCAGGAATGAGGTAAGCTCTTCCCGTTCTTTCTCTTCAATAATAATCGAACAGATGTAGTCCACCAGTTCTTCGTAGCTGCCCTTCAGGGGAAGTTCCCCCTCTTCGGGACTTGTTCCTGCCAGATAATGATACGTACTGGTCTCAAAGTCAACCATAGCAAAACGGGAAAATAAGGTATTGACACCGCTGATGATGTAACCCATTTCCCTGTTTTCCTGCTCCAGCAGCTTTTTCTTCTTTTCCGCCCGGATAATCATCAGCAGTGTGTAAATTCCAAAAAGGACAATGAGCATAATTTCCAGCTGAACGCCTATCAGATTCTCATCCTGAATCATCTGCTGGGTCACACGCTTGGGAAACGTCTGTACAAGAACCAGCTCATTCTCCGGCAGATACATCACGCAGATATTATCTGTTTTATCAGAATTGCAGACAAATGCCCCTTCTCCTCCCTTCTCAAAGACTTCTGTGACATGCTTTGCTGCTGTTTTATCAATTACACCGGATTCCATCAGCAGATCGATCAGTTTTTCATCATAAACCATGTCTTTGGAGCCGGCGGCTATCCTGCCGTCCGGAGTACAGAGATAAACTTCTGCCTCCTCACCGAAGTACGTGGTGGCAAGCATATCCCGCAGATACTCCTCTGCCAGATAGGCCCCCCGCAGAACACCGATTATCGTTTCCTCATAATATACCGGCGCATAAAAACAGATCATGGTCTCATTGAACAAATAGGGTTCAAAAATAACCTCCATATTTTGTTCCCCTTTGATCCCTTCTATATAGAATTCGCGATCGGTCACTTGCGCTGTCTGTCCATTGGAATTGTAATCTATGCCGTTTATATCCGTATATACCAAGACGTCAAACTGAGAATTCTGCTCCATCTCCCTGAGCATCCGGGGTGTGACGCTTGGTTCTGTCAAGCTTTCTCCGATAAAATATGTATAGGCACGGATCATATCCAAAGCGCTGCTCAGCTCTTTGTCCACCTGCTCCGCCATCAGCCGGGCGGAATCTGCTGCATAATTTTTATTCCGCTCCACCATACGGCTGCTGTTCTGCATTGTATACCAGATAAACAACACCACAATCGCCGCCACCAGCGCCAACACAGAAACTATCTCCTGCAGTGTCTTTTTTCGTTCCATGTAACCCTCCCTCAACCCCCGAATAAATGAAAGGTAAATTATATTATATTTTCCATATTTTATCAGAATCTCACCGATGAAACCATCTTAAAAATGCAGGCACCTGGCCGGACAGGCTTTGATGCATTTCCCACAGCGGATGCATTCCGAAGAGCGGGAAATCTCCTTCACTGAAAGTCCCACCGGACAGGCCTTCTCACAGGAATGGCATCTGGTGCACTTCTCCTGCTCCCAGTGAACCTGCACAAGGCTGAAACGGTTGAACCAGCCGTACACAGCACCCAGCGGGCAGAGATACTGGCAGAAGGGCCGGTATATCTTCATTGAAACCAGTACCAGCACAAGCAGGATTCCCAGTTTCCAGAAAAACAGCCCTCCGGCCTGACTGCGCAGCAGTTTATTGCCAGCCAAAAGAGGCAGCGCCCCGAACAGCGTTCCGGAAGGACACAGATATTTGCAAAAAGCCGGAACCCTGGCAAAGCCCCCGAAGAGAAACAGGGAGCCTGCACAAGCCAGGAAAATCAAAACAATGTATTTTCCATATTTTAAGATTCCATGAAAAGGCAGACGCTTCTGCTTCTGAAAGAGAGGAACCTTATAGAGCAGATCCTGCACCAGGCCAAAGGGGCAGAGCCAGCCGCATACAAACCGTCCCAAAAGGCTTCCAACCACAAAGAAAAAGCCCAGAATCCCAAACGGAACCTGAAGATTCCGCTGATTTAGGAGGGCCTGAAGCGCTCCCATGGGACAGGATCCCAAAGCACCCGGACAGGAGTAACAATTCAGTCCTGGAACACAGGTATATTTGAGAGGCCCCTGATAAATCTTTCCGTTTAAAAAACCATACGCATAGCCGTTGGTAAAGATTGTCACCAGAATCTGTACCTTCAATCGCAGATTTCTCTTCATAACCTCACCCGATTCCAATGCATTCCAGGCAGATCATCACCGCCTTTTTCCAGATCACTTCCAGCTGCCCCCAAACTGCGCCCACACCCAGAAACAGCAGCCCCAGTGCTGTTCCCAAAAGCCAGGCCTTCTCTTTACAGCGTTTCCAAAAGTCCATCAATCTTCTCCTTCCAGCCGGATTTATCCATGGCTCCCACAACTACATCCAGTACCTGGCCCTGTTCATTCAGGAAAAAGGTAGTGGGTACTGCGGACACATCCGAAAGAAGCCCATAGTACAGAGATTCGTTGAGAAGCAGATGGGGATACTCTGCCCCAGTCTCTTCAATCAGCTCCGCCGCATATCCGATGTTCTCCTCCTGCCCTTCCATCACGTCGCTGACAATTCCAAGCAGTTGAAAATCTGCAGAATCGTATTCTGCCGCCAGCTCTCCAAGCTCCGGCATCTCATTCAGGCAGGGATTACAGTAGGTAGCCCACACATTGATCATAGTAAGCCTGGAATCTGCACAGATTTCCTGGGAAATGCTATGGCCGTCCATATCTGTGCCCTCGAAGGTGACAGATGAGCTGTCACCTGGATGCTTATCTTCCCCTGTCTCTTCCACAGGCGGATTGAAAGACTCTTCCTGAGATTTCTGAGGCGTGCAGCTGCACAGAAGCCCAAACAGCATCAGGCCTGTCAGCAGATATCTTTTGGATAATTTTATCATACTTTGAATGCTCCTTATCTATCTCGATCCTTTTGGTTTTCAAGAGATCATTTTGAGATATTATACCGCATTTTTTTGATTTTTCCTATACCCTTTTGTCTGGTTTCTCGAAATCCACAGATATTTTTTATATTTTCACGAATGTTAGATCTATTTTTTATTATTCCATCTTACCCAATCTTGACAAGGACCTGCATCCTCATTAATCAGGAACAGTAAGCTTGACAATCCCTGTTTTTCTCACTATAATAGCCCATACTACCTCTTTAAAGAGAAAATTTTATACAATCGTGAGGTTTTTTATGAAAAAAATACATTTATCGGATCATTTTACATATGCCAAGCTTCTGCGCTTTGTGCTTCCTTCTATTATTATGATGCTCTGCACCTCCTGTTACAGCATCATTGACGGATTCTTTGTGTCCAATTATGCCGGAAAGACTGCGTTTGCCGCTGTAAATCTGATTATGCCCATTGCCATGGGGGGAGCGGCCCTTGGATTTCTCATCGGTACCGGCGGAAGCGCCATTGTGTCCAAGACTTTGGGGGAAGGTAAGGCAGAAAAAGCCAATCAATATTTTACCATGCTGGTCAGCTGCGCGGTAATTGGCGGACTTACAATTTCTGTGCTTGGCTTTATCCTGCTGCCTCCCATTGCCAAGGCGCTGGGGGCTGAAGGACTGCTGCTGCAAAACAGTATCCTCTATGGGCGGATCTTGTGTATCTCACTCACAGGATTTATTCTCCAGAATATATTTCAGAGTTTTTTTGTGGTTGCCGAAAAACCCTCTCTGAGCCTGAAGATTTCCATCGCTGCCGGAGTGACGAATATTGTCTTTGACTATCTTTTTGTGGCGAAGCTTCATATGGGAATTTCCGGCGCTGCAATTGCCACAGCCATGGGGGAGCTGCTTGGGGGAATTCTTCCGCTGATTTATTTTTCCCGGCATGTTTCAAAAGGCAGTAAGGTACGTGCTTTCTTTAAAAATGACAGCCTTTTGCATTTTACCCGCTTCCATTTTGAAAAAGCGGTCCTCTGGAAAACCTGCACCAATGGTTCTTCGGAACTGATGACCAGTATTTCGTCTTCTATTGTGAATATTCTATACAATTTTCAGCTGATGCGGCTGGCCGGGGAGGATGGAATCGCGGCTTATGGTGTGATTATGTATGCCAATTTTGTATTTGCTGCTATTTTTATCGGGTATTCGATTGGCAGCGCTCCGCTCATCGGGTACAACTATGGAGCGGGAACCCACAGCGAGCTGAAAAATCTTTTTCGGAAAAGTCTGCGGCTGATCGGCGCAGCAGGAATGGTTCTGACTCTTTTGGCGGAAACTTTAGCGGTCCCTCTGATCCGGACCTTTGTGGGATATGACCTGGAGCTTTTTACTATGACCTGTGAGGGGTTTCGTCTTTATGCTCTGTTCTTCCTGTTCTGTGGGTTTAATATCTGGGGCTCTTCGTTTTTTACGGCTCTGAGCAACGGCGGAATTTCTGCTTTGATTTCTTTTCTGCGGACGTTGATCTTTCAGGTGAGTATGGTGCTGCTTCTGCCTGTTTTTCTTGGGATCCGCGGGATCTGGCTTGCAGTTGTGGCGGCGGAGCTTTTTGCCCTGCTGGTTACCGGAGGATTCTTTTGGGGCATGAGAAGGCGGTATCATTATGGGTAACATGGGTTTTTCCATGTTACCCATCCCGCTTATCCTTTTACTACGCCGATGGTGCGCAGACGCTTTATGGGCGTTACCAGCTCTTTCTGGTCTGCCATAACCGCATCGATATCCTTGTAGGCAAACCGGCTCTCTTCTGCCACGTCCCGCTTATTTTTCTTTCCCAGAACCACACCCTGATCCTTCAGGTCCGTCATTACCTGTTCGCAGGTAAATGCGTTCATGGCTCCCTTGCGGGAATAAGCCCGGCCGGCGCCGTGGGAGGAGGAGCAGAAGCTCTCCGGATTTCCCAGGCCCATGACCACATAGCTGTAGGAACCCATGGCTCCCGGAATGACCGTCAGCTCTCCGTTCCCAGCCCGGACAGCACCTTTGCGGTGGACCCAGACATTCTCGCCGTAATGATTCTCAAGGGCCGCATAATTGTGATGACAGTTGATTTCATCTGCATATTCCAGTGTCAGGTCCGTATGCTTTCCAATCCATTTTTCCAGAATCGCCTTTACACCCAGCATCATCTTTTCCCGGTTTTCACGGGCAAAATCCATGGCCAGATTCATCCAGTCCAGATACTGGCGCCCCTCTTTTGTGTCCACCGGCAGAAATGCCAGACGATATGCATCCGGAACCTGGCTGTACCAGCGTCCATTCAGCTCCCTGGCCTTCCAGTGGAAATAGTCACAGACGGATTTTCCAAAATGACGGCTTCCTGAATGCAGCATCAGGGACAGATATCCCTTCTCATCCTCCTGCAGTTCAATAAAGTGATTGCCGCCGCCCAGCGTTCCAATCTGGAAATACCCGGCCTCCAGCTGGCCCAGCAGTTCCTCGTTCTCCTCATAGCGGGACAGCTCTTCCATGGCCAGATCCATGGTATAGCAGGGCATAGGTATTTTGTGATGGGCAAATCCCACGGGAATGTTCCGCAGAATATCTCCCACGATTCCCTGCACCAGATTCCCATTCTCTGTCATAGTCTCTTTCAGTACGCGGACGGGAATATTGGTTCCGGCATAGGCCATTCCACAGCCGATGTCCACTCCTACGGCATTGGGAATCACAACTCCCTTTGCTGCAATCACGCCTCCGATTGGCATTCCCATTCCCGCATGGGTATCCGGCATAAGACAGACCCACTTATGTAGAAAAGGAAGCCGCATCAGATGGCAGGCCTGTTCCATACAGGCTGCTTCCAAACTTTTTTCACTCTCCAGCCATACCTTCAGGGGCACATTCCCCAGCTCATTTTGTAACACGAACATATGCACACCTCCCTGTTTTTTGAATGTTTTTCCACAATTGTACGAAATCCCTTCCGTTTTGTGAATTGTTATGTCCTATCTGTTCTTTCCTGTTACATCCACAATATACAAAAAAAGGAAGCCCGCATCATGTAAAAAAAGCTGCGAACTTCCCTGAAAACTGCTGTTTTTTATCCCCGTCTATTCGTTATACTCACAGATATACCCGATTTTCCCTTCATAGGATGGAGCTGCTGCCAGAATATCCTCCGGCACGTCATTGAGATAACACCGGCCATCTGCAGAACGGTAAATCAGCGCCACATACTCTTCGTCCACTTCCTCCCCGGACTCTGTAAGCCCGGTGTAGCTGGGCTCTCCTTCCAGCCAGAAGTCTCTGAACAGGGCATTATAGTGATCCAGCATAGAATAACCGTCTTTGACTTCCGGTTCCAGCCAGCGGTAGCTTTGATAACGTTCCCAATCTGCTCCAACGTAAAAAGTAACGGCTGTTTTTTCCTCGGAAATGATCTGTTCCTGCACCCGTTCAAATTCTTCCCATGAAGTAAGTGTTGCCAGATAACCGCCCTTCTCCTGGCAGGCTTCCCTGGCTTTCGCCCAGGTGATATCCTCCACAAGCAGCTCATAGCGGTGATTGGCCGACATCGTCTGTCCCGTCTTTAAAAGCGAGAATAATTCATCCTTAATATAGTAGATTTCCGGTATTTTCCCCTTTTTTTCCGGGTAGATCTTCCCAAGCTCAGCCTCATATTCCTCCTGTTCCACAGCCTGCTCCATCCAATAGTAGTCATAGATATAATTATCGTTTTCATCAAATCGGGGGCCGTCAGGTCCGTCCTCATAAGTTCCCCCGGCAATAAAGACCCATTTTCCGTCTTCAATGGTGAACACATTGTCGTAATAATATCCCATATTCCCCTCGGAATTGCAGAGCAGATTCCCCTTTTCCACATAGGTAAAGTTAAGGCGCAGAGTCTGAAGAACATCCAGAATCCCTTCCTGCCAGGTCAGAATCATACAGCCGCCTGCCTCAACTCCCGTATCCATCACAAGTTCCGGAATCTCATCCTCATCCACATAAATCAAACTGTACGTCCAGGAATCACTGAACTCATAAGTATTCACATAATCCAGATAGGCCTGCGCCCAGTCTTCTATCTCCCAGGAATCCGTCTCCTCCCAGGGATGCTCCTCTTCCCCGGAAGCATTGTCATCCGCTGAGGCGGAATTGCTGCTGTTCTTCTTAGGATTCTCTGGTTTATGTTTGTCAATTCTCTGATTTCTGGTTTCCTGATTTGCACAGCTTTGTATACACAGCACAGGCAGAAGAACTGCCAGAATCCAGTAAGAAATTCTCTTTCGTATTTTCATAAGAATCCTCCCTTTATCCGATTTTATTCCATGCAGCATGATCCAGTACCTGAATTACCTTCATCAATGCAGGATTTAAATATTTCTTCTTATTATAAGACAAATAATAGCTTTTTTCCAGAGCACAGTCACAGATAGTAAGCACTTTTATCTGAAAATTCGTATTTAGTTTTTTCACCAGCTCTCGTGGAACCAGCGCATATCCCAGACCGGCTTCTGCCAGCTCTACCAGCCCCAGGGTACTGATACTCTCTGCAGCAATGTTCTGCGGATATCCGTGTTTTGAAAATTCAACATCAATAAAGTTTCTCATACCGCTGCCCTTTTCACGAAGAAGCAGGGGCATTTTCGATAACTGCTCCAGACTGATGCTGTCACAGCCTTCCCAATCCGGCGGACAGCAGACAACCAGCTCATCTCTGAATAAAAGCCGGGCTGTCCGTGTCTCTCGATCCCCTATCTGGTCATAAACAGCGAAATCAATCTGGTTATCCGCCAACAGCTGATCAATCTGTTCATTATTCTGAATGCAGATACTGAAACGAATCTGTGGAAGCTCTGTATGAACTGCCGATATGATCCGGGACAGAAACGTCTCCGCCGCCGACACATTGGCGCCGATTCTGCATTTTGTAAAAAGCATCCCGCTGCGCAGCACGGATATGGATTCCTCGTACTGGCTCAATAAGGTATCTGTATACTGCAGCAGGGACATTCCCTCTTCGGTTAGATAAATTCTGCGGTTGATACGGTCAAACAGCTTTGTATGGTAAAAAGCTTCCAGCTCCTTAATGGCAATACTCACCGAAGGCTGTGTGATGTTCAGCCGCCGGGCAGCGGCTGTAATGCTGTTACAGCTGCATACTGTCTGAAAAATCTGCAAATGCCGGATAGTCATAGGGTTCTCCATTCATAGGTTTTTATTTATGTATATTATATTAAAATATGAATTGATCAATGTCAATAAAAGGAATATGCTGGTACAGAAGATTCCATTTCAAATGCCAGAAAGGAGACGAGAAGCATGAAAAAAATTTTAACGCTGTTCTACACATTTTTTAAAATTGGTATGTTTACCTTTGGGGGCGGTTATGCTATGATTGCTCTTTTGAAAAATGAATTTACTGTCAGAAAGCAATGGCTCACAGAAGATGAGTTCCTGGATATGGTCTCCATTGCCGAATCCACACCGGGCCCCGTATCCATCAACAGCGCCACATACATCGGCTTACGCACTGCAGGGGTTCCCGGCGCTCTTACGGCCACCACAGCAGTCTGTATTCCTTCCATTCTCAGTATTTATTTAATCTCTTTATACTTTGACCGTTTTTTAAGCATAACCTATATCCAATACGCTCTGGACGGAATTCAGGCCTGCGTCATATACCTGATTTTCTCTGCATCCTTTTCCATGCTCAAGGGAATTGTAAAAGATCGATTCTATATAATAATCCTGGCAGCTGTCTCTATCGGTATACTGGCATGTTCTCTTATGGCCGTACCTGTCTCCATGGCTCTGTGCATTTTGGCCTGCGGTATGGCAGGAGTCCTGAAGTACATTTTATTTGAAAAGGAGGCCTCTGAAAAATGATCTGTCTGCAGCTGTTTTTACGTTTCTTTCAAATCGGTGCTCTCTCCTTCGGAGGTGGATACGGTATGATTTCCCTGATCCGTGAAACTGTGCTGGGAAATAACTGGCTGACCGAAAAAGAATTTGCAGCTTTCATCGCTGTCTCCGAATCTACACCAGGTCCCCTGGCCATCAATATGGCTGTCTTTATTGGTACTTCCCAGGGAGGTATCCCCGGAGCGCTTCTGGCATCCCTGGGCGTCGTTCTCCCCGCTCTCCTCATAATTCTTCTAATCACATCCACTTTAAATCGTCTGCTCAAATACGCCGGCATAAAAGCATTTCTTACTGCCATCCGTCCCTGCAGCGCAGCCCTGGTGCTGACAACCGCTGTATCCATGGCCCTCAATACCTTCTTTGGCATAAAAAATATAAGGGACTCCCTGCAGCCTTGTTATCCCCCGGTATTCATCTTCCTGATTCTGGTGAGCCTTGGAATCATTTACAAAAGAAAGAAGGGCCGGGCGCCTTCTCCCATCCTTATGATACTCCTTTCCGCCGTTCTCGGACTTGCCTCTTGCCCATTCACCGCTGGAAGTTGTATAATCATAAAATAACATCCAGAAAGGCCCAGCCATGTCCGATTACCAGGAACTTATCAAAAATTTTGAGCGTATCCGTGACTACATGCGCCAGTTTTTTCTCTATGGCTTCAAAGTCCGCAGGGAATTCAGCGAAAAAAGCGCCCGCACCTACGACAATGAGCGCCGGAGAATCGAAAGCTGTCTCGCAGACTATATACATGCCGATTTCACCAGCCGTGGAAAGCAGATCTCTGTCCACATAGACATTAAGCAGCTTTCCTCCAATCCGCTCTATGCCGCCTGGAAGTCCAAAAGCTTTACTGACAAAGATCTGCTTCTGCACTTTTTTCTCCTGGACCTTTTAAACGGCCGGTCTCTGTCCCCTGCCGAAATCTGTGACCAGCTGGCCCAATACTGGGAAGAAGTTCCCGATCTCCAGACCATCCGGAATAAATGCCGGGAATACGAACGCCTGGGAATCCTGAAAATGGAAAAATCCGGAAAATCACACATGTACTGTCTCACCCCGCCGGATCCATGGGAATCCACGCCTGTCTTTCAGGAACTGATGCAGGCCGTCAAATTCTGCTCCGAAGCCATGCCTTTTGGATTCGTGGGAAGCACCCTTCTGGACCGGGAATTTCTTCAAAACGATCTCTTCTGCTGGAAGCACTATTTTCTTGTACATACCCTGGAGGATCAGGTCCTCCTCTCCATTCTGGATGCCATTGGGGAACACAGAAGTATCTCCTTTGAAAACCACAGCACCCGTTCCGGAAACCGCACCCAGATCACAGGGCTCCCATTGCAGATATTCGTAAGTACCCAGACCGGCCGCCGTTATCTCTGTTTATATTATTTTCCCAAACGGAGGTTCAACTGCCTGCGTCTGGACTGTATTTCCCAGGTAAAACTTCTGGATATCTGCCCGGAATTTGAACTCCACCGGGAAAAGCTGCAGAAGAACCGCATCTCCTGCTGGGGCGTCTCCTTCGGCGGTTACAGCCGTATGGAAACACTCTGTATGAAGCTGTCCATTGACGAAGCAGGAGAAGGTTATATCCTGGAACGTCTTCAAAGAGAAGGCCGGGGCGGCGAGATCCTGAAAGTCTGCAGCAACACCTTCCTTTACACCGGAACCTTCTTCGATACCAATGAAATGCTCTCCTGGGTAAAAACCTTTACAGGAAGAATTCTGGACCTTCAGTGTTCTAACCAGGCAGTCCTTGAAAAAATCACAACTGACTGGGAGCGTATGTATCAAATGTATGGGGAGGAATAAGTTTGGAATTATTTGAAGAAATCTACGGATCCTATTTTCAGGCTGTGCGTAAAATTCTGACAGATGCAAAGAAAAAGCCGCTGACCCCCAAAGAAATGGAGGCGGATATTCAAAACATATCCTCTTTTGAAAGCACCCTTGTGATTCTCCCAAAGCTTCTTCAGGGAGCCTGGCATCCCCTTCTTGTGCCAGAAGGAGAAAAACTTTTTTCCTGCGCTCTTGGAACTGCCGGGAATGAAACAGACAGGAATTTCCTGAAGCCTCCTCTGACCAGGCTTCAAAAATCCTGGCTGAAAGCTCTGCTTGCCGATCCCCGCTTCCGGCTCTTTTTTCCCAAAGAATCCCTGGATCTCTTAGAAGAAGCGTTCCGGGATATTGAAGCGCTCTATCATATGGAAGATTTTTATTATTTTGATCAATATGAGGACGGCGATCCTTATGGGGATCCTGTTTACCGGAGCATTTTTCAGACTGTTTTAGAAGCAATGACCGCCCGCCGTCCACTCCTTACTGCGTACAGGAACCGGAAAGGAGCAGAGCGTACGCTTGAGGTTCTGCCCTGTCGTTTCCAGTATTCTCCAAAAGATGACAAGTTCCGTCTGCTCTGTGTTTCCTTAAGCAAAGGCTGTCTGCGGGATTTCCATATACTGAACTTAAGCCGGATAGAGGCCTGCCATGTGTCAAAAACACCGGTTCCGAAAACCTTTGACTGGGATATATCCCGCTATCAGAAACAGGAGAAAGAACCGGTCCGCATCCGTATTTACGACCAGCGCAATGCCCTGGAGCGGTGTATGCTCCACTTTGCCAGCTACGAAAAACAGACCGTCTATGAGCCTGCGACAAACACCTGGCTCTGTTCCATCTATTACGATCCGGCTGATGAAACGGAGCTTTTGATTGCGCTTCTGTCTTTCGGGCCTGTGATTCAGATTCTGGGACCGGAAGCCTTTCTTGCACAGGTGCGCAGGCGGGTAAAGCGCCAGCATGAGCTGTTTTATGGGCTGATAGAGTGAAACAGCAGTAAAATTGGAACTGTTTTAATGAATTCTTGTTAAAATAATAATTGTTCAGACAGCTGTCAAAATTTATCAAAAAACCAAGCAACTGCCAGTGTATTGAAAAAAATTTTTCACATACTATTCTCGTAACACAGGCGGCAGTCAAAAATACAGCTGCCGGCTATAACTACAAAACCGCAGATTTTCTGTTTTACTAAAATCTGCAGTAAGGAGGCGTTATTATGGCTAACAAATCATCTAACACAGCAGCCGTTCCTGAGGCCAAGGGTGCCCTGGACAAGTTTAAGTACGAGGTAGCAAGCGAGCTTGGTGTACCTCTTACCGATGGCTACAACGGCAACCTGACTTCCAAGCAGAACGGTTCCGTAGGCGGTTATATGGTTAAGAAAATGATTGAGGCTCAGGAAAGACAGATGGCCGGCAAATAAACGGACCTGCCAGACAGATTCCTGAAGCAGTTTGAAAGCTCTTAAGTAATGAAGTAAAAATGAAAACGAGAATGCCGGGCCATACCAAATATCAGATGGACCGGCATTTCTCATACGTATGTTTCTTTGTGAGAAGAACGGAATTTATGGTTTAAAGTCGTCTTCCTTTTCTTTTAATTTTGGCAGAATTCCAAATTTCAGAATCACTGCCACTGCTGCCACTGCAAGAACAGCCAGAACAATACAGAGGATAAGTGTAGCCAGCTCTTCCGAAGAAAGACCGGAAGCATCCGTATCTTCCCCTGGAGCCCGATCTGTGGTAAGCCGCCATCCGATGGAAACCGGAGAGAGACTGGCTGTCTTAAACTGAAGTCCCTCCGGCGTCTTGGTTACTGCCAGATACTCCACATCTCCGGCCGAATGGCTCCCTCTCTTCTCTGTATACATGTGGGCTATGGTAAATTCATAGTCATTTCCATTTGTTTTTCCTGGGTAGGGCAGGGTCATGGTCACGCCGCCCTCCGGAAAAGCATCTGTCTCCAGCTTCTCCCATACATCGCCCTGCAAAAGAACGAGAAGATTGATATCATAGACAGCCGTATTGGTAATCAGAACCGCCGGATCCTGCTCTGTAACCGCCCGGCGCATCCGGGTTTCTATTCCCTGGGGACGGCTCAGTCTGGGATCCTCCGCAAGTCCTTCCGGCACCTGCGAAATTCCAATTTCCATTTCCGCCCGATAGGTCCTTCCATCCTCTGAAAGCTCTTTTGGTTCTGACAGAGATCTGACATCGTGGATAACTCCCAAAACCACAGGCATTTCTTTTGGCAGACAGTAATTGCTTCCCACCGACGGCTCAAATCCGCCCTTCCAGGAAAGGGCAATTTCCTGTTCTCCGGCTTCTGTTCCCTCATAAAATCCATCCAGACGGGCAGCAGGCCACTGGCTCACCACTTCTTCCCGATCTTCAGAGAGAACACCCATGGCTTCCAGCGTTCCATAAAGCGAGATCTTCCGTTCCCTGCTTTCCCCTGCCTGACCTGCAGCAGACAGGCCGCCGGTCTCCCAGGTAAGCTCCTTGGGATTAATGGTCCATTCTGCCCGAAGAGGGTTAGGTCCCACGATGACATAATGCTCCTGATCCATACTGCCGCTTAAGGAAAAATGCACCTCTGCCGTATAGGTTCCTGCATCTTTTCCCACAGAAGTCTTGCGATCGGCAATCACTCCCTCCGGCATTCGTCCCTCCAGGGTAATGGTTTTTTCCATTCCGTCATAGACAAATTCTTCTACGTTCCAGTACAGATCGGACACGTCAATCTCCTTTGCCACAATCACAATGCCCTCCAGAAGGCAGCTCAATTCCTGCCGTTCCTCGTCTCTGGCACAGGTGATTTTCACTGCATGGACGCCCAGATCAAAGGTCTCCCACTCCACATTTACCAAAGAGGTTACATTTCGAATACTTCCATCCTCATAGGTTCCCACCACTATCATATCGGTGCTGTCAAAGGAATCCCCATAGCTGTAGGTCATCTTAAAGGGCTTCTGGAATACCTCTATAGAAGCCAAGCCGGAGCGGACCGCTTCTCCCGGCGAATACACCATAAACCGCTTCTTTAAAGGCTGCTCTCCTCCTTTGGAAAAGGTTACGGTATACTCTCCCGGTTCCAGTACCGGCCAGTCGATCTCCTTGGTGTCCCAGCCTGTAAAATCGGGAATCACTGTAAATTCCACGCCAAACAGCTCTTTTCGTCCCCGTTTCTTTCGATCCAGCTGAATCTGTTCCAGGACAGTCCCCGTAATATCCTCCCCCTCAGTGCTGTCGTACACCAGATTGGAAGGCACCGATATCATGTCGGCGGTAATTCCGGGTACCGTGAACTTTCCTCTTCCGCCAAGCCGTCCTTCCTTGCCCTGCTTGATACAGTTTTCTGAGGCCAGGCGCAGGGAGCCTTCATTTTCAAAGGTTCCATTGATTGTCAGACAGGCGCCCTCCCGGATCTCCACCGTTGTTTTGGCATCTGCCAGCAGAGTTTTTCCGGTAAGAATGGTTCGATCCCGTTCCAGTACATAAGTCCTGTTTCCATAGAACCTTCCCTCGGTTCCCTGAAACAGCACGCCGGAAAAGCCGTTTATTCTGGCTCCCATCTGTTCTGCCACTACCCAGGGAGCTCCATCCTCCACACCCAGAAGAACGTCACCCTCTGCGCCCAGACTCCCGCTGATGCTGACCGTTCCGCCGGTTATCTCTATGGAGCCGCCATTTTGTTTATCTGCCCACTTAGAGCTGCTTCCCATGCCCGTTCCATCTGCTCCGGGCGAGATCACCAGAGAACCGCCGGTTATCTCTATGGAGCCGCCGCGGCCGCCCACGGCGCCTCCGATCCCGCTTCCGCCGGCAGTTCCGCCGGTTACCGTAATGATCCCCCCGTGAATGGTAATACTTCCGCAATTCTCCGAAACAATTCCCGGCAGAGGCTCTTCCCGGCTGCCGCCTCCGATTCCGGCGGCCGTCCCGGATCCGGTCACCGACAGAGAACCCATACTGTCCTCAATGACCAGCAGGGCACCCTCCGGCACAAAGATTCCCGCATAATTTCCCTTCGTACACTGAAGAACATTGGTTCCGTCAAGCTGCAGCCGCAGCATGGCATGATCCAGACTGCCGCCAAGGGAAAGAGGGCTTGTATCTGCTGTCGCAGCCAGTACATCCCGCAGGGTTACATCTGCCAGTTCACTTTCGATGGTAATGGTATGAGCCACCGGTTCTGAGCTGGAACTTGTGATCACATAGCTCCCCTGGTGCGGCACAATCTTTCCGCCTCCATGGCTGTAGCCTGCATTGGTAATCACCACATCACCCTTTGCCAGATCCAGTTCCACCGGATCCTCATCCGCATAGGAAGGCACGCTCCACACGGCAGCCAGCAGCAGGGCTGTGAACAGCAGATGAAAGATATTTTTTTTCATTCTCCTCATTTCTCTCATGTCTGTCTCCCGTTTCATCCTGTTAAAAAGCATAAGCATCTGCAATGCTTTATAGTTTACCATAAGAAACTTAAAAGTCAATGCCGGGAATCGGCGCCTGTACTACAAACTCACACCGCCGGTCCCTGCTTTCTGATAAGCCTCCAGCCGTTTCTTAAGCGCTCTGTGCGCTTCCAGGGAAAGGTCCGGATCCTGCCCAAGCAGCTTTTCAGCCTCCTCACTGGCTGCTTTAAGGAGCCCTGCATCCGTAAACACATCGCCAATCTTGAATTCCAGCAGGCCGCTCTGGCGTATTCCAAAGAAATCCCCAGGCCCCCGCAGCTTCAAATCCTCGCTGGCAATGTAAAAGCCGTCGTTGGAGCGGCTGAGAATTTCCAGCCGTTTCCTTGTGTCCGGATTGTCATTTCCACTGACAAAGATGCAGTAGGACTGGTATGTTCCCCGGCCCACCCTGCCCCGTAGCTGGTGAAGCTGTGCCAAGCCGAAACGCTCTGCATTTTCCACCATCATCACTGTGGCATTGGGAACATTCACCCCCACCTCTATCACCGTGGTGGATACCAGCACCTGAATCTCACCGGCGGCAAAGCGTTCCATAATCTCATTTTTCTGAGCAGGCTTCATTTTTCCATGAAGATATTCCACCCGGATGGACGCATTCAGCGCTTCCTTCAGTTTCTTTGTATAATCCACCACATTTTCCAGCTCCAGCTCCGGATTTTCCTCTACCATGGCACAGATCACATACACCTGCCTGCCGGCGGCCGTCTCTTTTTCCATAAAGCGGTAAGCGGATGCCCGGTAACTTTCATTTACTACACAGTTTTTAATCGGAAGTCTGTTGGCCGGCAGTTCATCCAGAACGGAAATATCCAGATCTCCATAGAGAATAACTGCCAGTGTCCGCGGAATCGGAGTTGCGCTCATAACCAGTACATGGGGGGAGCTGCCTTTCCCTGCCAATGTCTCTCTCTGGCGGACACCAAACCGGTGCTGCTCGTCTGTCACTACCAGTCCCAGACGGCAGAACCGTACCTGCTCCTGAATCAGGGCATGGGTTCCCACCACAATGTCTGTCTGACCGTTCTCAACGGCCTCATAGACCTCCCGCTTTTCCCTGGCTGTCAGAGAACCGGTTAAAACTGCCACCTTTGCAGAAATTTCTGCCGCCGCAAGCATTTCCTGAATCGACTGGAAATGCTGCCTTGCCAGAACCTCTGTAGGCGCCATCAACGCCCCCTGGTATCCGTTTCCCACTGCGCAGAGCAGAGCCATCAGAGCCACAACCGTCTTGCCGGATCCCACATCTCCCTGGATCAGCCGGCTCATAACCCGTGCCCCATTCAGATCCCGCTTAATCTCACTCCAGACCCGTTTCTGGGCGCCTGTTAATTCATAGGGAAGGGCTCTCAAAAGCCGCTGCGTCTCCTTCGCGGGCTTCATCGAGCATTCATTTTTCTTCGTCTTCGCAGCTTCTTTCATCTGACGCAGAGAAAGAATAAACAGGAAAAACTCATCAAAAACCAGACGCTTTCTGGCCAGAATCAAATCCTCCCATTTCACCGGAAAATGAATGGTCTGCAGGGCAAAATTCGACTCTGCCAGCTCCTGATCCCTGCGGATCGCCTCCGGCAGATATTCCGGATTGAGGTCCCGGCCATCCAGAATCTGCTTTACTGCTTTGGATATTGTTTTGTTGGAAAGTCCCGCCGTCAGACCATAGATGGGCTGCATAGTATTGAGCTTCTCCTGATAGGCCTCAGGCGTAAAAAATTCCGGCTGTTCCATCACCAGCCGGCCCTTTTTCTTCTGGACCCTGCCACGGAAAATATAGGTACTGCCAGGGGAGAGGCTGTTCTTCAAATACGGCATATTGAACCAGGTCAGGTGCAAAAAGGCCCCGAACTCCTCCAGAACCACAGTAGTAACCGCATAGCGCCCTGTTTTGTTCACAGCCGGAACCTTCCGGACAAATCCCGTAACTGCCTGTACCTGCTCTGTTTCCAGATTGGCGAAAGTTACCGGTTCCTGATAGACATCGTAAGTTCTGGGATAATATGACAACAGCTCTCCCACCGTGTCAACGCCGACACGGTGAAAGAGCATAGCTGTTTTTTCTCCAATTCCTTTTAAACTTGTAATTGGTGAATCCATATTATTCTACCGATACCACATAATAATAGATAGGCTGGCCGCCGAAATGTACCTCAATATCACAGTCCGGATAAGCGCTCCCAAGCTTCCCGCCCAGCTCCTGGGCCTCGGCTTCGCTGACACCCTCTCCATAGTAGATACTGATCAGCTCCGAATCCTCATCCACCAGTTCCTCAAACATCTGAAGGGCCACCTCTCCAATCCGGCCGCCCACAGCCAGAATGGAATGATCTCCGATTCCCATGATATCACCCTCTTTGATCTCCTTGTCATCCAGATGTGTATCACGGACCGCATAGGTCACCTGGCCGGTCTTCACATTCTTTATCTCCTCCATCATCCGCTCCTCATTCTCCTTGGGAGACATGTCTGGAATATAGTTGATCATCGCTGTGATTCCCTGGGGAACTGTCTTGGTGGGAACTACAATGATGTCTTTATCTTTACACAATGCCTGGGCCTGATTGGCTGCCAGGATAATGTTCTTGTTGTTGGGCAGAATGAAGATGTGATCCGCATTAACCTGTTCAATGGCATTCAGCATATCCTCTGTGCTGGGATTCATGGTCTGTCCGCCCTCAATCAGATAGTCCACGCCCAGTCCCTTAAAGATCTCCCCGATGCCCGCTCCGATAGACACAGAAATAAAGCCCATTTCCTTTCTGGGCTCCGCAGCCTTTCTCGCAGCCTCCTGGGCGGCCTGCTCCGCCGCGATCCTGGAAGCATCCTTGATCAGTTTCTCTTCGTGTTCCTCGCGCATATTATCAATCTTCAGCCGTGACAGGGAACCATAGGTAAGTGCCTTTTCAATGGCCTGCCCTGGATGATTGGTATGTACGTGGATCTTTACGATATCATCATCTGCCACGCACACAATGGAATCACCGATGGATTCCAGAAACTGCTTAAATTCATGCTCTGTCTCTGCCGGAAATTCTTTGTCCAGCATAATGATAAATTCCGTACAGTAACCAAACTTAATCTCCGCCTCTGTCTGGGCGCTGATCTTCACCGGCGCAGCCTTGGGTGCTTCGAAAGTATAATCAATCTCCTTGCCAAGAAATGCATCGTAGGCTCCTTTAAGAACCTCTAAAAGCCCCTGTCCGCCAGAATCTACCACACCGGCCTCCTTTAAGACGGGCAGAAGCTCCGGGGTCCGCTTAAGAACGGCCTCCGCTTCCTCAATGATCCCCAGAAAGAATACGTCCAGATCGTCCTCCACCAGGGCCAGCTCAGAAGCCTTGTCTGCGGCTCCGCGGGCTACCGTGAGGATGGTACCCTCCTTGGGCTTCATAACTGCCTTGTAAGCGGTCTCCACTGCCTTCTGGAATGCATTGGCAAAGATCACGGCATCCAGTGTTTCATGATTCCTTATTCCCTTGGTAAATCCTCTCAAAAGCTGGGAAAGAATAACACCGGAATTTCCTCTTGCGCCCCGCAGGGATCCGGAAGAGACAGCTTTCGCTACAGATTCCATGGTGCGCACCGGCAGATTGTTCACCTCAGAGGCTGCAGACATAATGGTCAGGGTCATATTGGTTCCCGTATCTCCGTCCGGAACCGGGAATACATTCAGTTCATTGATCCATTCCTTCTTTGCCTCCAGGTTCTTAGCGCCGGCCAAAAACATCTTTGTCAGTGTTTCTACATCTATGGTCTTCATAACTCTGTTTAGCTCCTCCTGCTATTAGTCTATTACCCGCACACCTTCTACAAAGATGTTGATTTTCTCTATGGACATACCCGTAAATTCTTCTACTTTATATTTAACATTGCTGATTAGATTATCGGATACTGCGGAGATGCTGACTCCGTAGGACACGATGACATGGAAGGATAAAGTAATGCGGTTGTCGTTTATCTGGACATTCACGCCTCTGGTCAGATTGTCACCACGCAGCAGCTTTACAATGCCGTCGCGGACGTTGACCATAGCCATGCCTACAATGCCGAAACATTCAACCGCTACCGAACCGGCATACTTGGCTATGACTTCCGGGTCAATGATTACTGCACCTAATTGTGTATTCATAAGTCCCTTCATTATGATTACCTCCATTTATGTTTTTTAACACGTCCGGCTTTTTTCCGCCGGAATATGGGAAGCTGATTCAAATATGTAGCTTTCCTAACTCTATTGACAGTATACCCTACTTCCCTGTAAAATCAAAGTAATTTTTGCAAAATCACCCAGTTTCTCAAAAAATTGCAATTTTTTTAATTTAATGCTTGCAAAATATAGTACTTTCTGCTAGAATAATTTGTGTTGCGGACCTATATGTAGGTTCACTAAAGGTCAAGGAGGTGCTAGGATGGCTAAGTGTGCTATTTGTGAAAAAGGCGCTCACTTCGGAAACGCTGTAAGTCATTCACATAGACGTTCCAACAAGATGTGGAAATCCAATATTAAGTCTGTAAGAGTCAAGGTTAATGGCGGATCCAAGAAGATGTATGTATGTACTTCTTGTCTGAGATCGGGTAAAGTGGAAAGAGCGTAAAGAGTGGATATTAAAAGGAGCTGTCGCAGCAGACAGCTTCTTTTTTCGTATTATGCACAGGAAATTTTATCTGTACTTCTGCACCAGTCAGGCGTTTTCTGCCCTTACCCCAGAATCACAACCCCCAGAAACCACAGAAGATATACATGAGCCGGATAAAAAATGTAATAAAAATACTTCTTACACTGTCCCCGCTCCCCGTTGCAGGCAAGGAAGAAGGGAAGGGCCAGAATCATCATCCACTGAAAATCATTGTTCAGCATATGAGACAGATCAAAAATGGGACGGAAGGATGCGCCCCACAGCATCAGCCCGGTCATAATCTCCATCAGAGCCACAAGCACGTCACTTCCCACCAGATTAAAGAATCTTCCCCAAATCCCCAAAGCAGAGTTGGCAAAAAAAATCAGACAGAGAATCCCGTAACCTATGGAAAGCTTCCGGTTATCCTCCTTGGTGTAATAGAATACAGCTCCCATCAGCACAAACATAAAAGCTCCCTCACAGGTGAAGGCATTGCCAAAGACTGCAGAAAGAAAGTTCAAAAGCGCATAGGGAACTTCTACCAGCTCATAGAGAACCGCCCACAATCCCGCAAAAGCTATCTGCCAGAAGCCGTAGCTGAGCCACATACGCCATCTGCGCTTGGGATGCTTTCGTCCATACTCCAGGATTTCAATAAAAAATGCACCTGCAAAAAGAGTCGCAAAAATATTATTGGTCACAGCTGTCATAAGGCCGGTCTTCTGTGCCACAATAGAAAGAATCAGATTCACGAAGCCCATGGCCACGCTGCAGATATAGAGCCGCCTAAAATACAGTTTTTTGTCACTGGTCTTGTCCAGGCTCCAGGCCATGGCATAAAAAAACAAGGGCGCTGCCAGCCGGCCAATCCACTGAAACCAGACAGGCGCCCCTGGTATAAATGCTCCAATATAATTGATCGTCATTGCAGCCAAAGCAACGCGCTTCAACATTGTCACTGACATCTCCCGACCCTCCGCTTTCGTATGGCTGCGGTTCCTTTTCTCCATACCAGACCACAGCTTTATACATCCTACATATTTTACATTACTTTTACATAAAAGGAAAGTATTTATTACAAATATTTAGATTTTCTTAAGAAGTTGCATCATTTGCATCATTTCCCACATTTTCCATCGGAGGAGAAGAGATTGTATCCCACCAGCATCAGCGAAAAGGCCGCAAGCGCACGTACAAACCACCCCTGCACAGGCATGAAAAAGGTAGTCAGTATTCCCACTCCGATCCAGAACATGACAAAACCAAGTAATTGTTTCATAAGGGCTCCCGGCAAATAAATTCTCACTTTATTATATGCAGAAAAAGGGCTGGCAGATACCTGCCACCCTCTTTTGCCGATCATTCCTTTCACATATACATGTATACGCGTTTAAACCTCTTCGTCTTCCTTCTCCAGCACATCCACTGCATCCTGAATGGCGTCTGCCACCGGACTGCTCTCTTTCTTTCCGCTGGTAAATTTATTCACGAAATCCGGAACCATATCCAGAATCTTCGTTACGGTATCCTGGTTCTTCACATTCACCAGCTTGGTCACACCATTGGAGATCACCAGAATCGCGCTGGGAGAGATCCGTCCTCCCATACCGCCTCCTGCATTCTGCTTCTTATCGCCTGCAAAGGCTCCGGCTCCCACACCGAAGGACACATCCACCAGAGGAAGAATGATGGTATCTCCTACCGTGATGGCATCTCCCACGACTGTCTTGGTGGTAATGAAACTGTCCATTCCCTTAAATAAAGATTCCACAGTTGTATCAAAATTATTGTTCATGGTACAAATCCTCCTTTTGCCCTTTCACCATATGCTTTTCTGCCGATTCTAAGTTTTCCCGGCTCTTCTTCCGTTCAGCTTTTCATAGACATACCGGACATCCCTGTCACGCCAGAGCCTCCACAGAATCAGCAGGATTGTGATCAGCCTAAGCCTTCCTTTTATAAAAAGCTCCCCCTCTAAAATACTCTGCTCAAAATCCGGGTATACCTTAACATTATCCATAAAAACCGGATAGAATATACTGATCCCGCCTAAAATTTCTCCTGTCAGGGCCGGATCCTCCATACCAAAATGAAGCTCTCCCCGAATCTTTTTCGGAAGCAGCTTTCCAAGCAGATACTTAAGCTGTTCCAGACACTGCTTCACTGCTTTCTTCGTCCGTTCATCTAAAAGAAATTCTTTTAGATCCCGGTATTTTTGAACACCCTGCCTTATTTTAGCACAGATTCGGCGGAATGTATATTTGAGATTCTTAATTTTCTGCCATATTCGGAAAATCTTTAAAAAAATGGTACGTATTTTTTCCCGGACACGAGATAAGAGCCCCTTCTCTTGCCGGGCTTCCATATCCCTTCCTTTCGTTTCCTCATCTTCCGGCTCTCTCAAATCCCAATCTTCCCTCTCAGGCTGTACAGGCTTTGCCCTCTCTTCCAGGCCGTCTTCTCCCGCAGACAGCCGGGAACGGTCTTCTATCTGTTCTTCGTTTTCAGAAATATCCTCCTCTGCATCCCAGAGATATTCATCGATATCTTCCGAAATCTCTTCCTCATCCCTGCTCAGATCCTTAATGGTAATTCCAAAAAGCCTGACTTTGATTGAAAACTTCCCATCCTCATACACAATGGGAACCGTCAGGCTGTGCAGAAGCCAGCTTAACTTCGCATATAATTCCCAGGCTTTGTCTCTGCGTACGGTTCCCTGATAACGGACCGGCACATAGAGCAGCAGCACAAGGATCAGCAGAATAATTCCCAAAAGAACTGCCAGTACAATCCCCAAGATTTTCAAAATCAGCAAAATGATATGCAGCATCCGGTTCTCCTAACTCCTACACACCTGCGGCATCCCATGGACAAACAGGCAGATTCTGTCTGGTGTATTGACGCTAGTCTGCCGCTTCAAAATATTCTCTGACACGAAAGCCTCCTGTTTCTGCATAAATATCTTCCAGAATCTGCCGGGTCATCTCCAGTGCCTCCTCGTAACCGGAGGCGATTCCCACAACAAAGGGATTCTGTTTATAAAACACAGGCTGTTTCAAATGGGCGGCATGAAAAATATCCAGGAGATTCTGTTCATTGGAGGCCAGCGAAATAAAGTAAATGCTGACCATCCCAATGCCCCGTTCTGCCTTGCGGATAATCTTGTCCTTTTTTGCGGCTGTCTTTTCACTCAGATAGAGTTCTTTCGCCCACCTCATACTGCGTTCTGCCTTTCCCTGCCAAAGACCTGTGGAATGTATTTTCTATGAAACAAGAAAGGAACTCCGCAAAGAAAAAACAGGATTTATTTTGCGGCATTCCTTTTAATCACTCAAAAATACTTTTTATTTCCCCAAAGATTGCTTTTCTTCAAATCCAGATATTCGTTGTAGGCCCGTTCCAAAATCTGCTTTTCATTGGAAAATTTCAAAAGGTGATAAGCCTCGTGAAACTTGTAATAGCCTGAATCAACAAAATATTCCTCACGCTGTGGTTTGCTGTAATAGTTGTCTGCCATCATCAGATACCAGTGGACATCCTTCTCCACTGTATCCTCCGGCACCGAAAAGGAATACTGGCTCTTCCCAATGTACTTGATAATGGAAGCCTCGACGCCTGTCTCCTCCCGTACCTCCCGTACCGCCGTGTCCTTGAATTCTTCACCCGGTTCTACAGTTCCCTTGGGCAGGACCCAGCCTTCATACCGGTTCTTGTAATTCTTGTACAAAAGCAGAATCTTACCCCGAAAAATCACCACACCGCCACAACTGGTTGCCTCAATCATTGCAAATCCTCCCTGCCTGGTGTGTCTCATAGACTGGTAACAGTATAACTCTTTTTAAATAGTTTGACAAGTCCCCGGTGGAAAAGATGATGTATATTTAAATAATTCTTAAGAAGGGATAAGGACGGGGGACGGCAGAGGAAGACGGCAGTCCTGCACTTTTCCATATCCGTGTCCGCACGTTCTCGTACATCCAATCTGCACTTACCGGACATAAATGTCCGTTAATATTAGACAGGATGTGCGCGAACAGTTCAGACACTGGATATCGGAAAAGCCCTAGGCTGCCGTCTTCCTCTGCCTCCTGGCTGCAACAAAGCACCGCTTGAAAATGCTGCTACTCCTCCTTCTCCTGGATTAATTCCCGCAGTTTTTCAAAAGCATCCCGGATACCTCCTACTTCGTTGATAATGCCTTCTTCTACTGCCTGTTTTCCAACCAGTACCGAACCCACGTCCTTGGTCAGTTCCCCTGTTTCCAGCATCAGTTTCAGCAGACGCTGTTCAGAGATACTGCTGTGCTCTGTGATGAAGCCGGCGATCCGGTCCTGAATTTTCTGAAAGTAGTCAAAGGTCTGGGCTACCCCGATGATGAGGCCTGTCATACGCACGGGATGGATCATCATCGTTCCGGTAGGTACAATAAAGGAATAATCCGTGGATACGGCCAGAGGCACACCGATGGAATGGCTTCCGCCAAGAACCAGGGAAACCGTGGGTTTGCTTAAGGATGCAATCATCTCTGCAATGGCCAGCCCGGATTCCACATCGCCGCCGACGGTGTTAATCAGCACCAGCAGGCCCTGAATGGTTCTGCTGTCCTCCAGGGCTGCCAGCTGGGGAATTACATGCTCGTATTTGGTGGTTTTGGAATTGGATGGAAGGCATTCATGCCCTTCGATTTCTCCAATAATATTCAAAAGATGGATCTTTGCCTCCCCGTCTTCCAGGGTCAGCTGCCCATATTCCTCTATCTGCTTATCCTGCTGTTCCTGCTGCTTCTCCTCCCTCTCCTGTTCCTTCTCATTTCGCTCCTTCTGTGACTTATTTATCATAAAAATACCAGCCTCACTTCCATACGTTTTTTGATTAGTATGGAAAATAAGGCTGGTTTTTATTCCTGAATTATGAGGCAGGACCTCTTAAACCTGCTTAAGCGCCTGTTCCAAATCCGCAATAATATCCTCCGGATTCTCAATTCCTACGGAAAGCCGGATCATGCCCGGCGTCACGCCTGCCTCCAGCAGCTGTTCATCGGTCATCTGCCGGTGGGTATGGCTGGCCGGATGGAGCACGCAGGTCCTTGCGTCTGCCACATGGGTCACAATCGCCGCCAGCTTCAGGCTGTCCATAAAGCGGACTGCTTCTTCTCTTTTGCCTTTCAGGCCGAAGGAAATGACGCCGCAGGTACCCTTAGGCATGTATTTCTTTGCCAGTTCGTGGTAAGGATCCCCCTTAAGACCGGCGAAATTCACAAAATCCACTTTCTCGTGGGCGCTTAAAAACTCTGCCGCCGCCTTTGCGTTGCTGCAGTGGCGTTCCACCCGCAGGGCCAGCGTCTCCAGACCAACATTCAGCAGAAAGGCATTCATAGGCGAGGGGACACTCCCCAGATCCCGCATAAGCTGTGCCGTTGCCTTGGTGATATAGGCCAGCTTTCCAAACTGCTGCGTATAAACTGTGCCATGATAGGTGGGATCCGGTGTAGTCAGCCCAGGAAACTTATCCTTGTGGGCATCCCAGTCAAAATTCCCGCTGTCCACAATGCAGCCGCCCACTGCCATGGCATGACCGTCCATATATTTGGTGGTAGAATGGGTGACAATGTCCGCTCCCCACGCAATGGGCCGGCAGTTGATAGGGGTTGCAAAGGTATTGTCAACGATCAGGGGACAGCCGTGGGCATGAGCCAGACGTGCAAACTTCTCGATGTCCAGAACGGTCAGTGCCGGATTCGCAATGGTCTCCCCTACAACCGCTTTGGTATTGGGGCGGAAAGCCTTCTCAATCTCCACTTCTGATGCATCCGGATCCACAAAAGTACAGTCAATCCCCATTTTCTTTAAAGTCGCCGCATACAGATTGAAGGTTCCCCCATAGACCTTGGCGGAACATACCAGATGATCTCCTGCTTCGCAGATATTGGTTACTGCATAGAAATTGGCCGCCTGCCCGGAAGAGGTAAGCATGGCCGCCACACCGCCTTCCAGCTCCGCAATCTTGGCTGCCACACAGTCATTGGTCGGATTCTGCAGGCGGGTATAGAAATATCCGTTGTCTTCCAGGGCAAAGAGACGCCCCATCTCCTCGGTAGTGTCGTATTTAAAGGTAGTACTCTGATAGATAGGAAGTACACGCGGTTCACCCTTCTTCGGCTTCCAGCCGCCCTGCACACAGATGGTATCCTGCTTCATGCCATGTACCTTCCTTTCAGTTCATAAACCATAGCCATATACTGCTCCTGGCACGCATCCAGTCTGCCCTCCTCGATCAGGCGGATACAGGGAGACAGATAATTCTGCCAGATCCCTTCGTAGACCTGCGCCGCCTGCTCCAGACGGTTGATACGGGTTACGATGGTAGGCGCAATATTGTAATACTCCTTCACCAGTTCCGCGCCTTCCCGGGTGGACAGCAGATACCTGTCACGATAACCGCGAAGAAGCTCCAGCTCATAACAGTCATCTGCCTTTCCCTGGCTTTCACATACGGCTGTGGTGATGTAGCAGAGCTTCTTGTGAAAGCCCTCCTCAATCTTTTCATAACTGGATTTGCCAATAGAGGTCGTAAAGGCATTGTTCCATTTCTCTACAATCCGATCCGTCAGAGGCTCCGCTGACTGGCCCTTCTGCTCCAGAATGGCCGGAATTACATACACTGCAAGAACCATATTGTAATCAATCAGCCGTTCATTGCGCTTTCCTTTCTTGGGAATCTCCGAAAGCGTCTGCTGCGCCTGCACGATCAGATGATCCACCAGCTTGTCCAGCCATTCCTCATCTGTGCCGTCCTCTTTCAGATAAACCTTTTCAATGGCATCAATGACTCCTATGTATTTGCGCAGATAAGCCTGAAAGGCCTCCGGGTAAAGACTCTTCTTAAAAGAATCCAGGGGACATCCTGCCTGCAGCAGCATATCTGCCATTCCCTGCATTGCCTGGTTATAATATTCACCGTACGCTACGATATCCATAATCTTTCCTTCCTTATTCCATGTCCTTCAGCCTCTGGCTCTCCATGTATAGTTTGTTCTTGGTTATTCATCCCAGTTGTGATAGACATTCTGGACGTCATCATCCTCATCCAGAAGATCCAGGGTTTTCTGAAGGTTCTTGAGATCGCCTTCGTCGGTCAGGGTTACATACGTCTGGGGAATCATGGTCACTTCCGCTTGTGCCATCACAATCCCTTCTGTTTCCAGAGCCTGCCGCACCTGGCTGAAGGCATCGGGATCGGTGATGATCTCAAAGCTGTCCTCGGCCTCCGTAAAGTCCTCGGCCCCGGCATCCAGCGCCAGCATCATCAGATCGTCCGGATCCATCTCACACGCTTCCCGGTCGATGATAATCTGGCCTTTTTTATCAAACATATAGGAGACGCACCCCTGAGTTCCCACAGAACCATTCCCCTTGGTAAAGGCACTGCGGACATTGGCTGCCGTCCGGTTTTTGTTATCGGTCAGCGCATCTACTATAATTGCAATTCCGCTGGGACCATAGCCCTCATAGGATACATACTCATAATTTACGGCACTGGCATTGCCCGCCGCTTTCTTAATGCCGCGGTCTATGGTATCATTGGGCATGTTGTTGGCCTTGGCCTTGGCAATCACATCCCGAAGGCGGCTGTTGTTGGCAGGATCCGCCCCGCCTTCCTTCACGGCTACGGCAATCTCACGGCCGATAATGGTAAAAATCTTGCCTCTGGCGGCATCGTTCTTTTCTTTTTTGTGCTTTATATTGGCAAACTTTGAATGTCCTGACATAAGATGGCACTCCTTTTTCCGCTTGTTTTTTCATCTGCCGCTTCCCAGGCAGACGTTCTTTTTTATTTTAGCATTATTCTTTCGTGATGGCAAGCATTATGTATCCAGCTCAAGGCTTACCCGCAGGGCCTGGTTTACCCTGGCCAGCAATGTTTCATCCAGATGACAGACCTTATCCCGGAGACGCTGCTTGTCAATGGTCCGCAGCTGCTCTAAAAGAATTACAGAATCCTTTACAATCTGACAATGTCTTGTGCTCAGCTCCACATGCGTAGGAAGCTTCGCTTTATTCATTTTCGAGGTAATCGCAGCCACAATCACCGTAGGGCTGTGACGGTTTCCCATATCATTCTGTATCACCAGAACCGGCCGGATGCCTCCCTGCTCCGAACCCACTACAGGCCGCAGATCCGCATAGTAAATATCTCCCCGTCTGATAATCATGTTTCTCACACTCCGATTTTCTGAAATTCTATAGATTGAACATCTTTTGTTCAACCATATCGGAAGTATTTCCAAAAAAATCGGAAGTATTCAATGCGTATCTCAAATTAGGACACAGGGAGCGCCCTGCGGCCCCGCCGCCCGAAAAATATTCTAGGATCGTTCCACATAGATTCTGGGTACCCGCTTATTGATATCGCATACAAATTCATAGTTAAACCGGCCCGACCATTCACACAGTTCTTCCAGAGAAAGCTCTTCCTCTTTGTCCTTGCCAAAAAGAATCACTTCCATTCCCTGTTCTGCCTCTGGAATCTCTGTCACGTCCACCATCATCTGATCCATGCACACACGTCCCCGGATAGGCGCCCGCTTCCCACAGATCAGCACACAGCCTTTATTTGAAAGACTTCTCGGATAACCGTCCCCGTAACCCACGGGAATGGTGGCAATGCGCCTTATTGAATCCGCCTTGTAAATGCCGCCATAGCTGACCTCTGTTCCCGGCTCAATCTCCTTGATCTGGACAATCCGGCTTTTCAATGTCATCACCGGCTTAAGCTTGAGGGTCTCCTTACGGACTTCCTGGGAGGGATAAAGACCATAAAGAATGATTCCAGCCCGCACCATATCCCATTGTGCTTCTCTTGACTCCATACTCCCCGCGCTGTTGGCACAGTGACAGACCGGAAAGGTAAGCCCCGCTTCCCGGCAGGCCTCCTCAAAATACCGGAAACGGGATATCTGCCGGTTCACGGAAGTCTTATCTGCCTCGTCCGCTCTTGCAAAATGAGTAAAAAGCCCCTCCAGCCGGATATGAGGAAGCTTCGCGATCCGCTGAATCTGTGCAATGCTTTCTTTGTCATCCCGAAATCCGATCCGGCTCATGCCTGTATCCACTTTTATATGTACCGGAACGATAACCTGTTTCCCAAGAAGCGCGCTCTGTCTGGCAGCTGCTTTGGAGAGCCCTTCTGCTGTATCGAAGCTGTACACCGCCGGGCGGATCTGTGTGAGGACACCCCCATCCTTTTCCTCTTTTTCTTCCACAAGCTCTGCGATTGTCTGATAATCCTCCGGATATACATACCCCAATATCAAGAGCGGCTTTCGAATCCCTGCCCGCGCAAGCTGCAGAGCCTCCTCCAGCATGGCTGTGGCAAACCCCCACAGATATTCCTTCTCCTCTATATATTCTGCCAATGCTTCCGCTCCATGTCCGTAAGCGTCGGTTTTGACAACCGCCGCAACCTTTGTATCCGGATTCAGTCCGGCCTTGACCGCTTCCAGATTTGCCTCAACTGCTTTGAGATTTACAAAGGCTGCAATACGTGTATATCCACTCATTCTGATACTTCCTTTCTGACTATAATATATGTCTTCCATCCCGCAAATGTCAGATGTAATCCGCAATACATGGGAAAAGGGAACCCAAAGTCCGCCGCCAGCTGCCCGGTCTCTTTGTTTTCCCTTCTTCGTAATCCTTATGAATGCTCTTTTTCATATCGGTTAATATTGTAAGACAGCTGCATAAGGCTTTCCGACAGGTGCACATTCTCTACCAGCACATCCTCCGGAACCTGCAGATCTACATGCGCAAAATTCCAGATGGCCTTGATGCCGTATTTCACTAAAAGATCTGCCATCTCAACCGCCTTTGACTTGGGGAGAGTCAGAGTCGCAATCTGAATATCCTGCTCCCGGATAAAATCCTCCAGTTCATCCAGCATATGAATCTCAATGCCCCGGACGCTTAACCCCTTCAGCACCGGATTTACATCAAAAATCCCCTTGATCACAAACCCCCGTTTTTCAAAGGATACATAGTTAGCCAAGGCCTGTCCCAGATTTCCGCCTCCTATAATGATCATGTTGTACTTCTTATCCAAACCCAGGATCTTTCCAATCTCCTCATACAAATGTGCTACATTGTAACCATATCCCTGCTGGCCAAAGCCGCCGAAATTATTCAGGTCCTGCCGGATCTGTGATGCTGTCACATGCATTCTGCCGCTCAATTCCCCGGAAGAGATACGCTCCACACCGCTTTCCATAATCTCGCCCAGATATCGGTAGTAACGCGGAAGTCTCTTGATGACCGCCTTCGAAATTTCCCGTTCTTCCATCTGTAACACCGCCCCGCCTATTCGTTTTCTGTCCTTATTATATCCACCCCTTCCAAACTTGTCAACGAGTTTGTAGGATTTTTCACAAACCAGTTCAGCCAGTCAGCACAACCGGGTAAAAATAACTTTGACTTCCCCCTCATCAGCCTTTATAATAAAGTCGTCACGCCCTTTCATTCCCATTGAACGGGCTCTCATCAAAGAAAGAAGAGGTCACAAACCATGATACTGGCATGTCAAAGCATCCACCTGGCATTTGGTGCCAACACCATATTAAAGGATGCATCTTTTCATATAGAAGAACGGGAAAAAGCCGCCATTACAGGCATCAACGGTGCAGGCAAATCCACCCTGCTGAAAATTATCGTCCACGAACTGGAGCCGGACTCCGGCAGTGTTGTGCTGGCCAAAGGAAAAACCCTGGGCTACTTAGCACAGCACCAGGATCTGGAAAGCGGCCGCACCATTCTGGAAGAGCTTCTGGAAGTCAAACGGGACATCATCGATCTGGAGAGAAGAATCCGCACCCTGGAACAACAGATGAAAGAGCTCTGTGGCAGCGCCCTCTCCCAGGCTCTGGAAACCTATACCCGTCTGAACCATGAATTTGAGTTAAAGAACGGCTACGCCTATAAAAGCGAAGTAATCGGAGTCCTCAAAGGCCTGGGGTTCCCGGAAGAAGAATTTGACAAAAAGGTAAACACCCTCTCCGGCGGCCAGAAAACAAGAGTCTCTCTGGGAAAACTCCTGCTGTCCAGACCGGACGTCATTCTGCTGGACGAGCCCACCAACCATCTGGATATGGCTTCTATTACCTGGCTGGAGACCTTTCTTCTGAACTACGACGGCGCCGTGATCATCGTAGCCCATGATCGGTATTTCCTGAACCGGGTTGTTACAAAGGTGATTGAGATCGATAACGGAAATGTAACCGCCTTTCAGGGCAATTACTCCGATTACGCATCCAAAAAAGCCCAGTTGCGGGAGGCTCAGATGAATGCCTGGCTGAACCAGCAGAAGGAAATCCGGCATCAGGAGGAAGTGATCGCCAAGCTGAAATCCTTTAACCGGGAAAAATCCATCCGGCGGGCAGAAAGCCGGGAAAAAATGCTGGACAAGATCGAAGTTCTGGAAAAACCCGTGGACGTCCCTTCCGAAATGCACATCCGCCTGGAACCCAAGGTTGTCAGCGGCAATGACGTATTGACCGTGGAAGGGCTCTCCAAATCCTTCGGTACGCTCCAGCTCTTCTCAGACCTGAATTTTCAAATCAGGCGTGGCGAACGTGTGGCCCTCATCGGCAATAACGGAACCGGGAAAACAACCATTCTCAAGATCCTCAACGGACTTCTGGATGCAGATAAGGGAAGCTTCTGCCTCGGCACAAAAGTAAAAATCGGCTACTACGATCAGGAGCACCATGTTCTTCACATGGAAAAAACTCTTTTTGAGGAAATTTCCGACACCTATCCGGATCTGGATAACACAAAGATCCGCAGCACCCTTGCCGCCTTCCTCTTCACCGGGGATGACGTCTTCAAACGGATCGGCGACTTAAGCGGCGGGGAACGGGGCCGTGTTTCCCTGGCCAAACTAATGCTCTCCGAAGCCAATTTCCTGATTCTGGACGAGCCCACCAACCATCTGGATATTGTATCCAAGGAAATTCTGGAGGAAGCTTTGAACCGCTATACGGGAACCGTGCTCTACGTATCCCATGATCGGTATTTCATCAATACAACTGCCACCCGGATTTTGGATCTGACGGAAAAACAATTGGTAAATTATATCGGCAATTACGATTATTATCAGGAAAAGCGTGAAGAACTCTCCCCTTGTGCGCTTCCTGAGGATTCACAAGCTCCCTCTTCGGAAGCCTCCTCTGCCGGAAAGCTGGACTGGAAGCAGCAGAAAGAGGAACAGGCCCGCATACGCAAGCGGGAAAATGATCTGAAAAAGACAGAGGCGGAGATTTTCAAGCTGGAAACCAGAGACGCCGAGATCGATGAGCTTCTCACACAGGAGGAAATCTACACCAGCACTTCGGAGTGTCTGAAGCTTCACAAAGAAAAGGAAGCTATCCGGGAACGGCTGGAACTGCTTTATGAAAAGTGGGAAGCACTGGCCAATTTTTAATGATTGGCCAGCGCTTTCTGAAATTCTTCTAAGTTTTCTACGGTCACATGGAAGCCGAAGCCCTGGCCTTCCAGTGTCTCATCTCTCACATCACGAAAAATCCGATCGATAATCATATCTCCGATGTCTTCCGTATAGTGGCTGGTTTCGTAATAATTCTCCTTATTGGTTGTAATATCATTGATCCCGCTGAAATTATAATAATCTACCGGATCCGAAAGCCATTCCAGAAATACATCATAGCCGTAAAGCTTGGATTCCTGATAAGTCGTATAGTACATGGGATTGGTAAACACAATCAGATTAATCTCATATTCTTTGCAGAGCTCTGCTATCCGGCGTATGCTTAAGACTGCATTATCCGAATAATTCTGGTAGTAGTTCTCCCAGTAAGGCGCGTCTCCCTCCCAGGTCCGCTCCGCATCCGGATCCCGTTTACTGCATCCGCTCCGATAGTAGCGGTCTACATAGTCCGGATCATCCACCTGGTGCTCCAGTGTCACTTCCAGCGAACGGATTACTCCCTTGATGCTGAAATAGTTGGCATAAAAGCCCAGCTTATTCTCTCTTGGGTAAGGAATCCGGTAAAACTGCTTATCATGGATAGCGGGATCCACAAAGCAGGAAATATTGTCTACCCCGATCATCACGTTCTTGGGAATAATTCCGTGCGCAATCATCTCCCGCAGATTTTCCAGATGTTCCGCCGGAAGGCCTTCAGAGTATGACATGTTGTACCATTTTCCATCCGGGATCTTCTCCACATCAATGAAGCCCGTCCGGGAAGATCCGAACAGAAAGGAATCAAATTTATCCGGATTGTGAAGAATATACTCCATTTTAATATAATTGCTGTTGGGCTCCACCCCGTTATCCCGTATCCGTTTCCAGTGGAAGACATTGTAAGGATCCACCGCAATAGGGATCGCAATCTCCAGAACCAGAATAAAGAGCACAAAGGGGGCAATCTTTTTCAAAAATGTTTTCATCTAAGTCTCCTAGAATTGGAAGTATACAAATTCGTACTCTCCCAGCTGGCGGCTGTAGAGAATCACGAACAACAGGAGAAAATACAGGGCATAACGGAGAGGCTTTTTAAGCCTGCCCAGCCGTTCCCAGACACTCTTTGTCTGCTCCAGATAGTCATGTGCCAGCAGAACCAGAATACACAGACAGCTGGTGAGCAGGGTCTTCATGCCGGATGCCTGAACCATGCCTGCCATCTGGAACTGACGCCGTCCCTCTGCCAGATAGGCGGCTGGATTGGTAATGCCGTCAAAGAGGTGCGCCAGCACATAGCCTGCGTCCTTGATGTCATCTGCCCGGAAAAACACCCAGGCAAGGCTGACAAATGCAAAGGTCAGGCCCACAGAAAGCCACTTCTTCTTTTTCCGGTCTGCAGGAAAAATCCGGTTCCACTCCCGCTCCAGAATCTGCCCCAGGCCGTGGACGCCTCCCCAGAGGACATAGGTCCAATTGGCCCCATGCCAGAGGCCGCTGACCAGAAAGGTTACCAGAAGATTCCACCTGGTCCGCCAGAGGCCTTTCCGGTTCCCCCCCAGGGGGATATAGACATAATCCCGAAACCAGGTGGAAAGGGAAATATGCCATCTGCTCCAGAATTCCCGGATCGAGGAAGCAAAATAAGGGCTTCTAAAGTTGGTCATCAAATCAATATCCAGAAGCTCGGCCGTCCCCACTGCAATATCTGAATAGCCGGAAAAATCACAGTAAATCTGAAAGGTAAACAAAAGCGTAGCCAGAAGCAGCGGAAAGCCTGTAAAGTGATGCGGCACCTTATACACCGTATCCACATAGACCGCCACCGTATCGGCTATGGCCACTTTCTTAAAAAAGCCCCAGGCGATCATTTTGGCTCCATGAATCCCTTTCTCTGCGTGAAAGGTGTGCTCTCCTTCGATCTGGGGAAGAAGATTCCTGGTACGCTCAATAGGCCCGGCTACCAGCTGAGGAAAAAACGCTATAAACGTAGCATATTTTCCCAGATGACGACAGGCCCTGACTTCTCCCCGATATACATCTATCACATAGCTTAAGGTCTGGAAGGTGTAGAAAGAAATGCCCACCGGCAGCATCAGGTCCAGTGTGGTCCTGTGCATGGGTATGGCAAACCTTTTCAACACATCCCGAAGACTCTCGCTTAAAAAGTCAAAATATTTAAAGAAGAAGAGAATTCCCAGGCTGATCAGCAGGGCTGTGGCCATGCACAGCTTTTTCTTCTTCCGGTCTTCTGTCCGCTCCATCAGCAGAGCTGTCCCGTAGGACACCAGTGTGGTGGTAAGAATCAGGGTTACGTATTTCACATTCCAGCTCATATAAAAGTAGTAGCTGGAAAGGAACAGAATCCCCCATCGGTATCTGGCCGGTATGATCCAATAGACGGCAAATACAATGGGCAGAAATACGTAAAACGCATTGGAATTAAACAGCATGTAAAAGTTCCTCTAAGGTACTTCGGATTTCTTTGATAAAGGCCCCGCTGGACAGGACTACGGGATCTGCAAGGGTGGTAATCAGCGCCAGATCCTTTGTCATTTTCCCGGACTCAATGGTGGCAAGGGATGCTTCCTCCAGCTTATCGGCAAAGTTCATCAGAGCCTGATTCTCATCCAGCTCTCCCCTTTTACGCAGAGCTCCTGACCAGGCAAAAATCGTTGCCATCGAGTTGGTAGAGGTCTCCTCTCCCTTCAAATGCTTATAATAATGGCGCTGTACCGTTCCATGGGCCGCCTCATACTCGAAGTAACCATGGGGCGACACCAGAACAGACGTCATCATGGCCAGAGAGCCAAAGGCTGTGGCAATGAGATCACTCATCACATCCCCGTCATAATTCTTGCAGGCCCAGATGTAACCGCCCTCAGATTTCACCACTCTGGCCACTGCATCGTCAATCAGCGTATAGAAATAGGTGATACCCAGACGCTCAAATTCCGTTTTGTATTCCTTCTCATAGATTTCCTGGAACACATCTTTAAAATAATGATCATATTTCTTGGAAATGGTATCCTTTGTGGCAAACCACAGATCCTGCTTCTGGGAAACCGCATAGGAAAAACAGCTCCTTGCAAAGCTTTCCACAGAGCTCTCCAGATTATGCATTCCCTGCGCAATTCCGCCCTCTTTGAAATTGTGAACCGTCTCACGGATCTCGCTTCCGTCCTCCCCTGTGAATACCAGCTCGCACTTTCCCGGTCCCGGAACCCGGATCTCGGAAGCTTTGTACACATCACCATAGGCGTGCCGGGCTACGGTAATGGGCTTTTTCCAGGTTTTCACATAAGGCTCAATGCCCTTTACAATAATGGGCACACGGAATACCGTGCCGTCTAAGATGGCACGGATGGTGCCATTGGGGCTCTTCCACATCTCCTTTAAGCCATATTCCTCCATGCGGGCCGCATTGGGGGTGATGGTGGCGCACTTTACCGCAACCTTGTATTTCTTGGCAGCTTCTGCCGCATCCACTGTAATCTGATCATTTGTGGCATTGCGCTTTTCAAGGCCCAGATCGTAATATTCTGTATTCAAATCCACAAAGGGGAGCAGAAGCTCTTCTTTGATCATTTTCCAGAGAATCCGCGTCATCTCATCCCCGTCCATTTCAACTAATGGGGTGGCCATTTTTATTTTTTCCATCATTCGTCCTCCTCAGATTTTCGGCTGGAAGCCGATTCTGTTCTCCATTATAGTCGATTTTTATCCGGGGTGCAACCTTAAAATCTGCCAAGCATCAGATCCGAAAAAATCCGGCTCACCTGGACTTCTTTTTCATCACAAAGAAATATCCTGCTCCTGCAGCTATCACCAGCGCTCCAATCACAAACGCCTGCCTGTAATTCCCTGTCCTGTCTTGTGCCGCCCTCTCTGTGGATATTTCATGCTCACCTTCATTCTCATTCATCTCTGCCTCAGGCAGCTCCTCTGTTTCCTCTCCGTTCATGGGTTTTGTATCGATAACAATGGCGTAGGCAGATGCATGGGTAAATGTAAGCTCTGCCGTGCCGTCCTCTGCGATTTCATCCGCACAGATAAACTCCATCTCTCCCTCTGTCTCATTATAGTAGAAAAGATTTGCATACAATCCTGCATTCCATTCTTCCATATTTATAGAAAGCACTGCCGTAAATCCAAATTCTCCCTTGTGGGCAAGGCTTATCTGAATGCTGTAACATTCCCCGGTAACTCGGTTTATAACATCAATCGGTATGGCATCCGTTCTGGTCTTGACGGAAAAGTCAATATCTTCTATCCTGTCATTTTTGATGCTCTGGCCGTTTACACGCCACTGGACTTTGCCGCCCATGTCAAATACCATGGTAATGTCCCTGCCTTTGATTTCATCCAGCACTTCCCCCGGCACGATAACCGTGCCGTTCATGTTTATGATAATCGTTCCTCCGTCTTTTGTATGCGCCGTCTCCTCACGGATCACTTCCCAGCCTTCCTTTCCATTGTCTCCTTTGATAAAAGGCTCTGGACCGCCGTCTTTCGTATCCTTCCCGGCCTGTCTGATTCCGGAAGTTGCCGGCTTCTCTGTGGAATCCACACGCTCCAAAGTTCCCCTGCTTCCTGCCCCGCCGCCGGAACCTGTCTGCCGGCCTGTCTCTCCCGACGGCTTGGAAGTGTTTCCTGTGCTTTCAGCACTCTCAGTATTCTCCTGCTTCCAGCCGGCAAGAAAAATCATGCTTTTCGTTATAGAATTTTCTGTAAAATTCCATATGCCGCCATTCTGTTCCGACCATCCTGTAAAACGGGATCCTTCTTTTTGCGGATCCGAGGGCGCTGCTGCCATATTGCCATCCAGGACCCATTGCGTCTCAATCTTATCCAGCGGCGTCCCGTCTTTTAAATCAAATCTCACGGAGTGGTACGTTTTATCATCTCCCAGCTTTACCGTGCCGCCTCCATAGTAGTGCAGCGTGCCATTCAATTCATCCTCTGTAATGCTGTCCGGCATACAGATCAGGCCGTTATTAACCAGAGGCTTTCCCTCCGCACGCGCGCCGGTAATCTCAACCTCTTCACCTATTTTCGCAGATTCCAGTGCCCGAACAGCCACGTTTTCTCCTGTACTGACTGTCGAATCCCCAATAATTTCCAACGCTCCGTCCGCCACAGCAATCCCAGCTCTTTTGTTCACAGCTTTCAGAACAGAATCGGATATCTCTGCCCCTCCCAGAGACACATAAACGGAAAATCCCAAAGAACTGTCTGCCAATCCGCCAATCGTCAGGCTGCTCCTCTCAACAACAAAGGCAGGCTTGATCAACAGATTTTCCGGACAATAATTATTCGCTACATAGACAGCAGGATACTCTACCTGAATACTGCTCAGATCAATGTTACTGTCAAGAATCCGCACAGATCGATCCGCATAGATATCCCCTCCGTCGCCTGTATCATGGGTGGTAATATCTGCATTATTGCGAATGAGCAAATCCCGGTGAATCCGCAAGGCAGTCTGTCCCCCAGTCGTAAGATCCAGTCTGCTTCCATCAATCGTCAGATTTGATGCCACAATTCCCCATGCGGAATTGATTTTAAGCGTGCCGCTTCCTTTTATGGTCAGGCTTGCTTCCACATCAGCATTGGAACTTGGGATTGAGCCTTCCCTGTAGGCAGATATCCCAAATCTATTACTTGTGATCTCGTTTTCCCCGATAAGTTCTATAACCGCTGCCCCTTTAGTTTCGGAATAGATGAAGTTAATGCCCTTTGAATTCGATGTATGAAACTTAACATCTTTCAAAGTCAACGTATGTGTAGACGAATCGTAACGAACATTGTAATCGCTTTCCGTTCCTGAGGTCCTTGTGCCATCATAAGCGATCTTATAATAACCATCCTCCAGATTCCCGCCTTCCGCCACATCAACCTGAATCTCTCCGTCACGGGCCAAAGCGGTCACCGCAAATACAAAAAAGCCTATCACGCTCCCAGTGAGTATTGCGGCAAATCTCAATACAAATATCTTCCTGATTTTCTTTCGCTGCTGTCCTATCATCATCTACATCCTTTCCCTTTCAAAACTTTTACAAAAGCCCTCTGTTCCTTGCTTCCAGCACAGCAGCTGTCTTATTCTTCACGCTCAGTTTTTTATAGGTTTCCCGATTGTAATACTTTACACCTGCCTGGGATAATCCCATCTGATCCGCGATCTTTTCCACCGACAGGCCTTCCGCCTGAAGCCGCAGAATTTTCAGCGCCTTATCTGTCAGGAATACGTTTCCTTCCTGCTTTTCCTTTAAATATGCCGGATAAAAGTCTGCCATACATTCACATTCCGCCATGACCTGTTTTTTATACTCTGGATCCTTCCAGGTAACTGTACCCGTTTTCAGAAGTTCCCAAAGGGCAGTTCCTTCCCTTGTAAGAATCCGCACGAAATGATAATCTTCTGCTCTTTCCACCGCTTCCTGCAGGATTTCCTGCCAGCCATCCTTTCCCATGCGGTACATTGCAACTGCTGACAGAATCAGAACCTCGATTCCGATATAAATCCTGTGCATTTTTTCTGCATAAAAACGCAGCTTATCTAATAGCAGCAGCGCTTTTTCTTTCCGTCCCATTGCCAGATATACCCGTACCTTCAAAAGATAGCGGTACCGTTCCAGGGTGATAAATTCCGCATCTTCCTTCGGTGCTTCCACAAGCCACCGTCGGGCTTCGCCGATCCTGCCCCTGTATAAGTCCATCCTTACCGACAAAGCGCGTATATTGGGCAGCAGCCTTGGTGCCTCCTGTTCAGCTGTCTGACGAAAATTCTCCAGCATATCCACGGCTTCCTCCAGATGATTATTCAAAATGGACAGCTGTGTGAGAATTCCAACCGCCACAAAGACCTGTTCCATCTTACCACCGCTTTCCGCCTTCATTCTGCCCCTGCCTGCAAGAGAAGACACCTCATAATCATCCCCGCCTTTTTCAAAAAAGCTTTCCGCAAGAGCCAGATCCACCAGACCTTTTCCATATTTTCCGAGTACAGAAGAGACAATCTTTCCAAGACTCTTTGCAAGTTCCCTGTCCCTTCTGCTCCATTCACAAAAATCCTTTCCCCCATTCATCATAGAGGGCAGATTGCTGGTAACGGAAAACTCCGGAAGGGATACCTTTCTATCTGTCAGAAACAATCCCGCCCGCTTCATCAGGTCCGTCATCCGGACAATCCCTCTATGGGGCAGGCCAATATCAAGATACAAAAGTCTCTCTTGTGCTGCCCTTTTCATTCCCCCTGTCTGCTCTTTTGCATAGGCGGCAAGTTCCCGATACCAGCGTTCGCTTTCCTCCTCATTTAAAAGCATAGACTGCAGCATACTCATTCCTGCCATCAGTTCCACACTCTCCAGAATCTTTTCCTTTGGCAGCATCAGATAATAGTGCTTCAGTTCCATATATTCCCCGGACGCCGGGTTCTTTCTCATATTGTCAATTAGTATTCGGGAAATGCCCTCTTTGTTGTGGCACAGCTCATACATACGGAGCGCCTCTTTCACATTTCCATCCAGCTCATAGCTGTTTCCGGCGCTGTAATAAAGCTCTTTGATATAATCCTGAGGGTATCTTGCCGAAAGCCGGCGGCGCATGGAATATTTTACAGGAAGCCTCAGCTCATAGATACTCCGATCATTTTTCCTGTACTCCTGCAAGAAGTTTCCTGTTTCCTGTATCTGCCGTATCAGCCTGCCTGCATCCTTTTTCTTTGTGAGCTGTTGTGCCATGGACAGATCAAACTGCTCTACAATCGATACTGCTGCCAGAAATTCCTGAAATTCCACATCCAACTGATCACACACATACGATTCACAATAATTCCATAAATCCTTTCTGGATTTCTCTACAGCTTCAAGTTCTGCTTCCTCCTGCTCCTCTAAGTTTTCCAGTTCTGGCAGTTCTTTCAGTCTCATAGACACAATCCGAAGAAACAGGGGAATGCCGCCGCCCAAATCCCAGATCCTTTTACACGCAACTTTTGTGGGAAAAAGCTCCCATTTCTCCAGATAACACTCCTGTTCCTTTTCTGTCAGGAAAAGACTCTCCTCACCGATTGTTATAAAAATATAGCGAATGTAAAGAGATGTGAGCCATCCCGGCAACGGCGCTCTGGAAATCAGCACCAGCCATACATCTCTTCTGCTACAAAGCTTTTCTATCAGACACTCACAGACATTGCGCTCTTCCTGTGTTTCCAGAAGATATAAATCGTCAATTACAAAAATACCCCCCCGTTTTAGGCTGTGCAATGTCCAGCTTTTCCTGTATTTCTCTGGCAGCCTCATCAATTCCGGTATCTGACATAGAAACATAATAGAACTGCTTCTTATCAAGAAAATCTGCTGCAAGCGAAGTTTTTCCGGCTCCCGTTACACCATAGAGATAGACTGTCTGCTTAAGTGTCCATGCTGCTTTCATCTGCTCCCATGCTCTCTTGGGACGCACATAATATTTGATTTTATTAATTTTTTTCTCTAACATAAAAGACTCTTTCCTTTATATTTTGTACATAAAAAAGGAGCTATCAGCCAGCGGAACGCAGTTTTCTCGTTCCGCTGGCTGATAGCCTTATAAAAACTTATCCCAAAAGCATCGCAGCAAAAAAGTGTTCTGTTCTGATAAGTTATCCTTTCTGTTCATAGGGTAAGTCAGCTCCTTTTTCGCATAATCCAGTAAAAACGAAAGCTAAGTCCGTTTATCTTTTACCATATTATACCGGACTGAATTCAAAAAAGTAAACTGACCAAAAGGATAGACTTTTTCAAAGATATTTATTCTTTCAAAGTTTTGCAGTATCAGATTTAAGCTCCATAATCCCTGCTTTTAGCCTTCCTAAAATCTGCCTAACAATTGAAAGCTGCTGTAAAGGTCTAAAGCGCCATAGCCCCAGGAGCGGTTAGGGTAAAGGTCCCTGGGATTGCGTCTGGCTCCCCGGATCATCAGCTGCTTGATCTCAAAGGTTCCCATGGAAGGACGGTTGTTCCGCACAATCCCCCATTCCAGAAGCAGAGCCGATGCCCCCGCTGCTATGGCAGCCGCCGCGCTGGTCCCTGTCAGACAGGCAATACGGTTTCCCTGTTCAAAGCCGCACACCTCCACACCGGGCGCTGCAATATCCGGCTTAATCCGCCCTCTTCGGGTATAGCCCCGGCTGGATGCAATGTAAATGCTGTCGTTCTGGACCTGATAGCCTGCCACGGTAATCGGCGTATCTGCATTGGCCGGAGAAGTCAGTGTAATGTCCGGATTGGAATTGGGGAAAAACGTTCCCTCTGATATAAATCCTTTTACCGGAAGCCAGATATTATAGATGCCGTGAATCACACTGGTTCCATACACTCTCAGCTTCCACACCCCCGGAGAGGGGGCATACATGCGGATGAGAATCAGTTCCTCTCCGCTGTTAGGATCCAGGGCCTGAAAATCAATATACACAACCGTCCGTTCAAAGAGAAAGTTGTACTGCTGCCCCACCAGGCTGGATGATACTCTGGGAATTTCCTCTCCGGACGGGGATATCATGGATATTGCCAGAAGATCCGGCGTACTGCTCCAGAGCTCCATCATAAGCCCGTATTCATTTTCTGCCACCCGAAGCTCTACCTCTTCGAAAAGCTTCTCATCTCTCAAGTTTCCATAATAATGATGTCCCTGGTTGGCCTCATTGCCTCCGGCCACTACCACACAGCGCCCGGAACGTGCTCCCACCGCATTCAGTGCGGCAGATAAGGGTGTAGTTCCCTCATGGCCGCCCCGGTTGCTTCCAAGGGCAATACAAAGAACCAGCGGCTTTTTTTCCCGAAAGGCCAGCTCATTGAGATAGCGGACCCCCATCATAATGTCATTTTCCTGATAAGCCTGTGCCTCCGGCCGGACCATATAGTACCGCATCAGGCGCTTTTTGGCCGGCTTCAGCTTAACTATGGCCAGATCTGCCATAGGCGCCGCCCCTGTCCAGCCCTGGCTGTCATCTGCACTTCCCGCTGCAATGCTGGCAACCTGTGTACCGTGTCCCGATTCATCTCTGCTTGGCACTACCGCAAAGGGATCATCACTTTTTAACGCCTGGTTGATTTCCTCCTGATTGTAAACGCTTCCGTAGCCGATTCCATCCGGAAGGCGGCCGCTCTGGTCTGCCTGGTCCCAGATCTCCAGAATCCGGGTGGTGCCGTCCAGATTTCGGAAGCAGTTGTTGGTGTAATCAATCCCTGTATCAATGATCCCTACAATCACACCCTCCCCCCGAAGCTGCAGCACCGAATGCTCCAAAAGCTGCATAATCCCGCTTTTCTCCAGGTTTTCATTTTCCAGCAGGGTGTAGAGAATAGGGAATACCTCATAGCTGTAGGGAAGGCGGTTTTGTTCCAGGATACGGGACTCCACATAAAAGACGGCGTAAAAATCATTGAGAATCTGCACACAATACTGCGGGTACAGCCGCTCCAGTTCTCTCACACTGTAATCAGACTTCCAGATAAAGTCCACATACTCATCCGACATAATTTTCTCTCTGCAATCCTCCGGCATCATTT
>CATJHO010000093.1 GCA_949740535.1 uncultured Lachnospiraceae bacterium | reverse complement strand
GAGACAAAAGCAAGGTTGTAATTTACAGGTGGGAATGGTAGAATGTTCGTAGCAGTCTGGCAGATAAAAGCGATGACTGTTCAGGATAATTCCCACGCTTACAGAAAGGAGCCGCCCCATGACATGCAAAGAAGCAGAACAGCTGGTGATGCCTTATATCAATAAAGAGCTGGATGACAAGGAGCTGAGGGCTTTTCTGTCTCATATTCATGGGTGCCAGGCCTGTTATGAGGAGCTGGAGATTTACTATACCATCTATGCGGGCCTTGCCCAGCTGGAGGAGGGCACAGAGGAGCAGAATATGCACAATCTTCTGGAGGAATCTCTGCGGGCTTCCGAGATGCGCATCCGGGGCCGGAAGATTTTGAATGTGTATTACATATTTTCGCAGATTCTGGCTATGCTGGCATTGACCGCAATTATGATAATGGAGATATTAAAGCTATGAGTGAGAAAATCTTATTAGTAGACGGGCACAGTATTATCAACCGTGCTTTTTATGGCGTGACGGACCTGACCAATTCCAGGGGACTGCACACCAACGCCATTTTAGGCTTCCTGAATACCCTGTTTAAGGTTCTGGAGGAGGAAAAGCCGGATTATGTGACGGTTGCCTTTGATGTGAAAGCCCCCACTTTCCGCCATGAGCTGTATGAGGCATACAAGGGAACCCGCAAGCCCATGCCGGAGGAGCTTCACCAGCAGGTGCCAGTGCTGAAGGAGCTGCTCCATGCCATGGGGATTCTGACTATGGAGCAGGCGGGGCTGGAGGCAGATGATCTTCTGGGGACAGCAGCCAAGCGCAGCGAGGCAAAAGGCCTGGAGGTAACGGTGCTTTCCGGAGACCGGGACCTTCTGCAGCTGGCCACGGATCGTATCCGTATCCGCCTGCCAAAGACAAAGGGCGGGGTGACGGAGACAGAAAATTATCACACCCAGGATGTGATAGACCGCTATCAGGTGACGCCTCTGCAGATTATTGAGCTGAAAGCCCTTATGGGGGATTCCTCGGATAATATTCCCGGCGTGCCGGGGATTGGAGAGAAGACGGCCACGAATCTCATTGTTAAATACGGCAGTATTGAGAATGCTTACGCTCATGTGGAGGAAATCACGCCCAACCGGGCCAGAGAGGCTCTGCGGAACCATTACGATATGGCACAGATGAGCAAGACTCTGGCCACGATCAACATAGACTGCGCTTACGACTATGACTGGGAAGCGGCCCGGCTTGGCAATATTTATACGAAAGAAGCTTATGAAATATTAAAAGAACTCAATTTTAAAAATATGCTGTCCCGGTTTGATTTGGAAGCTCCGGCTAATGAGACCATAGAGAAGGGATTCCGTCTGGTTACGGATCTGGGCGAGGCGGAGAACCTGTTTGTGAAGGCAGAAGGGCAGGAACGTCTGGCCTTTGAGCTGATTTGGGAAGAGAAGCAGGTGCTGGCTCTTTCCCTGACACTGCCCGGACCGGAGACGGCCGTGGTTCTGGTTCAGGGATTCCTTACAGAAGGATTTCTTACGGAGCGTCTTGTGAGAGTTTTAACAAAGGTGAAGGAGGCTGACTGTCTGGGACTTAAGGAGCAGCTGGCATTTCTGCAGCTGGACTATGGGGAGGCTTTTTGGGATGGAGAGATTGCGGCCTATCTTCTGAATCCATTGAAGGACAGCTATTCCTGCAAGGATCTGGCGGGAGAGTATCTGAATCTGTCCGTTCCTTCAGGGACAGAGCTTTTCGGAAAGCAGAAACTGTCGGAAGTGATAGAAGAAAAGCCGGAAGAATTCCGGGTTTATGCAGGCTATCTGAGTTATGTGCTCTTTGAGACGCTTCCCCTGCTTAAGAAGCGCCTGGAAGAACAGGGCATGGATAAATTGTACCGGACCATGGAAATGCCTCTGGTGTTTACGCTGTTTTCCATGGAGCAGGCAGGAGTTATGGTGGAGGCCCAGGAGCTCAAAGATTATGGGGATGCCCTGGCTGTGCGGATCGGGGAGCTGGAGAAGCAGATCTATGAGGAGGCCGGGGAGGAGTTCAATATCAATTCTCCCAAGCAGCTGGGAGTGATTCTCTTTGACAAGCTGGGCATGAAGGGCGGAAAGAAGACAAAGACGGGATACTCCACTTCGGCGGAGGTGCTGGAGAAGCTGGCGCCGGAGCATCCGGTGGTCAGTCATATCCTGGAATACCGCCAGCTGGCCAAGCTGAAATCTACCTATGCAGACGGGCTGGCTGCCTATATTGGAGAGGATAAGCGGATTCACACCACCTTTCAGCAGACCATTACAGCTACAGGCCGCCTGAGCAGTGTAGAGCCCAATCTCCAGAATATTCCCATTCGGATGGAGCTGGGACGCCGGATCCGCAAGGTGTTTGTGCCCCAGGAGGGCTGTACGCTGGTGGACGCGGATTACTCCCAGATTGAACTGCGGGTGCTGGCCCATATGTCAGGAGACGAACATCTGATACAGGCATACCGGGAGGCGCAGGATATTCACCGTCTGACCGCATCCCAGGTATTTCATATTCCGTTCGAGGAGGTGACGGACCTTCAGCGGCGGAATGCAAAGGCTGTGAATTTTGGAATTGTCTATGGGATCAGTTCCTTCGGACTTTCTCAGGATTTGAGTATTACCAGGGGAGAGGCCCAGGACTATATTCAGAAGTATTTTGAAACCTATCCCAGAATCAAGGAATTCCTGGACGGCTGTGTGAAAGACGCAAAGGAAAAAGGGTATGTGACGACCATGTTCGGCCGCAGGCGTCAGGTGCCGGAGCTGAAATCCTCGAATTTTATGCAGAGATCCTTTGGAGAACGGGTTGCCATGAATGCACCGATTCAGGGGACAGCTGCGGATATCATCAAGATTGCCATGGTGCGGGTAGACCGGCGGCTGAAGGAAGAGAAGCTGCGTTCCCGCCTGCTGCTCCAGGTTCACGATGAGCTTCTGGTGGAGGCCTGTCTGGAGGAGCTTGGGGAGGTAAAGAAGATTCTGTCAGAAGAAATGAGCCGGGCGGCTGAGCTTTCGGTTCCTCTGGAGATTGATATGAAGCAGGGGGAGAACTGGTACGAGGCTCATTGAGGAGTGTGCAGGAAACATGCAGGTAATTGGAATTACAGGAGGCATAGGGGCCGGGAAAAGCCGGATTCTGGCCTTTCTTAAAGAAGTCTGGGGAGCCGGGGTGTTTCAGGCGGATGAGGCCGGCCATCGGGTAATGGAGCCTGGGACAAAGGTTTATGAGCAGATTTTGGAATATTTTGGAAGTGAAATTCTTGGGAGCGACGGCTCCATTGACCGCCAGGCTCTGGGAACACAGGTGTTTTTTGACGAAGAGAAGCGGAATTACTTAAATGGGCTCATTCATCCGGCAGTGAAGGCTTTGGCGAAAGAAGAGACTGCGCAGGCCCGCAGAGGAGGCAGCCGGCTGTTCGTCATAGAAGCGGCCCTGCTGATTGAAGATCATTATGAGAAGCTCTGTGACGAATTGTGGTATGTGTATGCGGACGAGGAAGCGCGCAGGAAGCGCCTCAGGGAATCCAGAGGTTATTCAGATGAAAGGATTCAGGCCGTATTTGACAGCCAGCTTACGGACGGGGAATTCCGGAAACACTGCCAGGCGGTCATTGACAACAGCGGTCCTATAGAGAGGACTTATGAGCAGATTCGGGCTCTTCTGCGCGGATTGTAAAAATCCAGAAGCAAAGGGATTTTCAGGGATGTCTGTACGGTACGGGACAGCCTGTGTGGACGGTTATAGTTCACGGGCTTTTGGGTATCTGTCTGGTTATAACAGATTGACAAGTCTGTAAAAATAACGTATCTTAAGAAGAAAATATGAGGAGGACAAAACAATGCGTAACAGGAAAAAATGGTACTTGGGTTTCTTATTGACCGGAATGCTTCTTCTGACCGGCTGTTCTTTTGGGAAGAAGGTAGTGCTGACTTATGACGGCTCTTTTGAGCTGGAGCTTGGGAAAACCAAGGTAGGAGCCGCCTTGGACGCAGGATTCACAGATGAGCTTGCTTACGATGCGAAATCAACGATTGGCAGCAGTTCCTGGGAAAATTTTTATGCCATGAAGGGTGATCTTACATATGGAACCATGTATGCTGCAAATAAGAGTTCCAGCGAAGTTGACTTTGAAGAGGGAAAAGTATTCCGCGTAGTCATTGATTACCGGGATCCGGATTATGCAACGGGAGAGATTCTGATAAACGGTGTAAATTATGAGGGGTATACCAGAGATCAGATTAAGGAAGCCATGAGTGACGCCAAGATGACTCTGGACGGTGATACGTATCTCAGCTATGATTATGGCAAATTTGAGTATACCTTTGCCTTTGACGAAGATTCGGAGGCTGTGAGCAGTATCAGCATTGATGATGGGACGGATTGGGAACTGGTTATCAGATAGTACTTTTTGTCCCTGGAGGGTATTGGAAAAGGAGAACAGAAGAGATGAGAATGTGCAGTATTGCCAGCGGGAGCAGCGGCAACTGTATCTATATCGGTTCCCAGAGCCATCATATTCTGATTGACGCGGGAATCAGCGGAAAACGGGTGGAGGCAGGCCTGAAAAGCCTGGGGCTTTCCGGGCAGGATCTGGACGGGATCCTGATTACCCATGAGCACTCCGACCATATCCGGGGCCTGGGGGTACTGGCGCGGAAGTATGAGATTCCCATATATGCCACGCCGGGAACCATAGCAGGGATTTTGGAAGCCGGGAGCCTTGGCCAGGTGGATGAGAGCCTGTTTGTGAAGATTCGGGCAGATGTACCATTTTCCATCGGGGATCTGGATGTGTCGCCCTTTCGGATTTCCCATGACGCGGCAGAGCCGGCGGCCTACCGGATAGCCTGTGGAGAGCGGGCCATGGCTGTGGCTACCGATCTGGGAATTTATACAGATTATACGCTGGAACATTTAAAGAATCTGGACGTACTGCTGTTGGAAGCGAATCATGATGTACATATGCTGGAGGTGGGGGGCTATCCCTATTATCTGAAGCGGAGGATCGCCGGGGACAGAGGTCATTTATCCAATGAGTCTGCCGGAAAGCTGCTCTGTGAGGTACTCCATGATAACCTGAAATCCATTCTTCTGGGCCATCTGAGTAAGGAAAACAATTACGCGGAACTGGCTAGGGAGACTGTGAAGCTGGAGGTCCAGCTGGGAGACACCCCTTATCAGCCGGGTGATTTTCCAATCAAAGTAGCCGGCCGGGATGAATTATCGCCCTGCATTGAGGTATAGGGCAGGAGGCAGAAACATTTCTGAAAAATTGTGGCAGGTATGTAACAATCGTTCAAGTACAGAGCCTGGAATAGGAGCATTTACATGAAAAAGACAATTATTACCGTAGTAGGAAAAGACACCGTTGGGATCATTGCCAAGGTATGCACATATCTTGCCCAGAACCGGGTAAACATTCTGGATATTTCCCAGACCATTGTGCAGGGATTTTTTAATATGATGATGATCGTTGATACAGGAGAAGTAAAGTCTTTTGACAATCTTTCTTCTGAACTGGAACAGATTGGCGAAGAGATTGGTGTGGTCATTAAGTGCCAGCACGAGGAAATCTTCGACCGGATGCATCGAATCTAAGAGAGGAAACAGTACCCCTCAGTCTCCGTTCCCGGATATCGGCTGAAGGGGCAGAACTGGAATAGGAGGCGAAGATGATTAATCTATACGAGGTGCGGGAGACGAACCAGATGATCGAGCAGGACAATCTGGATGTGCGCACCATTACCCTGGGAATCAGCCTGCTGGACTGTATCGATGCAGATTTGGAGAGGCTGAATGAGAAGATATACAAGAAGATTACCACAACAGCCAAAGATTTGGCGGCCACAGGAAAGGCCATTGAGCGGGATTTTGGGATTCCCATTGTAAATAAACGGATTTCTGTGACGCCCATTGCCCTTGTAGGTGAAGCGGCCTGCCGCAGTCCGGAGGATTATGCGGCCATTGCCGGGACCTTGGACCGGGCGGCTAAAGCGGTAGGGGTGAATTTTATCGGCGGCTATTCGGCTCTGGTGTCCAAGGGCATGACAACGGGGGAGGAGCATCTGATCCGTTCCATTCCGGAGGCTCTTTCCAGGACAGACCGGGTATGCAGCTCCGTCAATGTGGGCTCTACAAAATGTGGCATCAATATGGACGCTGTGCGGCTGATGGGAGAAATGATTTTAAAGACAGCAGAATATACCAAAGAGCAGGATTCCCTGGGCTGCGCCAAGCTGGTGGTGTTCTGCAACGCGCCGGATGACAATCCCTTTATGGCGGGGGCCTTTCACGGGGTGACCGAGGCGGACGCTGTTATCAACGTGGGGGTCAGCGGTCCCGGCGTGGTAAAGCATGCCCTTGAGAAGGTCAGGGGAGAGAGCTTTGAAGTCCTCTGTGAGACCATTAAGAAGACAGCCTTTAAAGTGACGCGTGTGGGACAGCTGGTGGCCCAGGAGGCTTCCAGCAGACTTGGAATCCCCTTTGGAATTCTGGATCTGTCCCTGGCGCCTACGCCGGCCGTGGGAGACAGCGTGGCAGAGATTCTGGAAGAGATTGGCCTGGAACGGTGCGGCGCGCCGGGAACCACAGCGGCGCTGGCTCTTTTAAATGATCAGGTGAAAAAGGGCGGCGTGATGGCCTCTTCTTATGTAGGCGGTTTGAGCGGGGCATTTATTCCGGTCAGCGAGGATCAGGGAATGATCGACGCGGTGCAGGCGGGGGCTTTGACCATTGAGAAGCTGGAGGCCATGACCTGTGTCTGCTCGGTAGGACTGGATATGATTGCCATTCCGGGAGATACCAAGGCGTCCACCATTTCCGGTATCATTGCCGATGAGATGGCTGTTGGCATGGTAAATCAGAAGACCACAGCCGTGCGTCTGATTCCGGTGATCGGAAAGGATGTGGGAGAGATGGTAGAGTTTGGCGGTCTTCTGGGTTATGCGCCCATTATGCCGGTGAACCGTTTTTCCTGTGATGCTTTTGTAAACCGGACCGGGCGGATTCCGGCTCCCATCCATTCCTTTAAGAATTAACAGCTGTTCAAAAATTAGGAGGCTCTATGAAAACCTATAGACATTTGGTTTTTGATATAGACGGTACCCTGCTTAACACGGCAGGGATTCATTTGACATCTCTGGAACGGGCGCTCAGACGCCTTTGGGGAGAGAAAAGGCCCCTGCCGGATCTTGGCTTTTCTTTTGGGATTCCCGGTCTGCGCACCATGGAGCTTCTGAACTTTCCGGATGCGAAGGCAGCTTATGAGGTGTGGGTAAAAGAGTATAGCGCCTGTTCAAAAGAAATGGGAATTGAGCTTTTTGACGGAATGAGAGAAATTTTGGAAAAGCTTCAGCATACCAAAGCTTCCCTTGGAATTATAACATCCAAAACCCGTGAGGAGTATGAGGATGACTTCAATCAGAGAGGATTAGGCGGCTGTTTTACCTGTGCGGTGACTGCCAGTGATACACCCAGAGGAAAGCCTTTTCCGGATCCCATGCTGGAATACCTGAAGCGTACAGGAGCAGACCCGGAGGATGTGCTGTTCTTCGGGGACAGTGTTTATGATATGGACTGCGCCAGAGAGGCGGGAGTGGATCACGCCCTGGTTCTCTGGGGAAGCCTGAATCCGGAGGGGATTGAGGCTGATTATCGGCTGACAGATATGGAAGAGATCCTGAAGTTTGTTCAAAGCTGATCCATTGCCAGCCTGCTGTTTGGTCCGGGCTAGGGAAGAATCACGGGGGATCTTGTGTATTCGTGTTTAAATTCTGCATGGAAACGGGAGACTCTTGCTGCTTCGTAAATATGGGCTGCCAGTACATCTTTCTGGAAAAGGGCATACTGGGCAGGCGTAAGCACAGCGGAAGCGTCCGCCGCTTTTACAAGAAGCGGTGCGGCGCTTTTTTCTTTGATAGAGGTGAGAAGGGGGCCGGCGCTTCTGCGGAAACCCAGAGCCCGCAGGTAGACAGGGTACGCCTCCTGCCGCAGGGTATTAAGATCCGCCTGCCGAAGATCCAGGAGAATGTGGCAGAGAGCACGGGTAATCCGGCTGTGGGTCAGTTCCTTTGTCTTTAAGAGATCCGCAAAATCTGAGATCACGGTAAACCGGAACCGGCAGTTTTCCATACGGGCGGCCAGATCCGAAGACAAGTCCTGAAAACATGCCAGTTCTGTCCGGGACAGGGTGAGAAGACGGTAAAACAGGGCCTGGGAGAAATCATTGACTGTGAGAGGCGGGCAGTCTTTTAAAGCTTCTCTTAAGATTTGGAAGGAAGCGGGGGGAAGCTGAGCCTCCACCGAGGAAGACAGACCTTCCTGAAGGATGGCTCTGCGGATGGCAGAGGCGGAGGCAAAGCCGGCATCCATGGCCGTATCATGGTAATGGGCGGAAGCCCGGTTCAGCGTTACAGGGCGGATTGGGCTGCGGCGGCCGAGAAGGGCCCGGCAGTATTCGATCCCAAGGATATTGTTGGGATGCCGGAGCACAACAGATTCCTGGCGGCAGTCAGCATCGTCACGGGAGCAGACACACACATGCTGGGTATAATTAAGATATTCTTCCGCAGCCCGGCTTCTGGCTGCGGGGTAGGGAAAACCCTGTTTTAAATAGTATTTCAGAAGACTGCGGTAATCTTCCGGCTCTTCCTCAAACAGCCTCGCATAGGAAAAGAGTGCGTTTAAATCGCCGCATTCGCTTCCAAAGCAGAGCGTATCGACACAACCCAGGGCTTCTAAGAGAGAGACGGCGCCCCCGGCGAAGGCTTCGGCGCTTCCGGACGCGTAGGGAATGGGAAGCTCCAGGACCAGATCTGCGCCCTCTGCCAGAGCCATTTTGGCGCGGGTGTATTTGTCTGTGAGGGCGGGGACGCCCCTTTGTGTGAACGGACCGCTCATGACAATCACCACATAGTCAGCGCCGGTCAGTTCTTTTGCTTTCCGGAGGTGATAGGCGTGGCCTTTGTGGAAGGGATTGTATTCGGCAATGATTCCTACGGTTTTCATGGAGATACCTCGTTTCCCTTGTTTTAGTTATAGATGTATTGCTGACAAAAGTGTGTTTTGGATGAATGTGGGGATGGATATTCTGAATGTATCTTAGCATAGTTGAAAGCGGGCGTAAAGGGCAGGTGCGGACAGGCAGCATACCGGCTGCGGTGTTTCACAGGGATGGCGGAGGAAGACAGTATGGAGAAGCGGATAAGCCGTGCAGTAACAGAAGCGGATCAGGGAATGCGGCTGGAGCAGTTTCTGCGGGCGCGGATGCATATGACAAAGAATGAAATCAGCCGGGCAAAGTTTCTGGAAAACGGGATCTGCGTAAACGGCCGGCGAAGAAAGGTGAATGCGCAGCTGGAGACGGGAGATCGGGTAGAGGTACTGCTGGAGACAGGGGAGAGGAAATCCCAGAGGGTGGAATCTTCCAGGGGCGGGATCCGGGTGCTCTATGAGGATGCGGACGTGCTTGTAGTGGACAAGCCTTCCGGGCTGTCCGTTCATCCAAACGGGAGCCGTGAGGCAGATACGCTGGCAAACCGTCTGGCTTTTTATCTGCGGGAGAAGGGGGAGGATTCCGTTATCCGGATTTTTGGAAGACTGGATAAGGATACTTCCGGCGTGGTGCTGGCGGTAAAAAACCGGGGAGCGGCTGTGCGGCTGGAGCGGCAGAGAGAAGCAGGTGTGCTGTTTAAGCAGTATCTTGCGGTTGTGGAAGGAATCCCGGAGCCGGGACAGGGAAGAATTGTGAAACCTCTGGGACCGGATCCGAAGAAGCGCAATAAGATGCGCATAGATCCCGAAGGAAAGAGAGCGGTCACAGAATATACCTTACTGGGCGAAGTCTGCCTGTCCCGAAGGGGTATGGATTGGGGGATACCAAAAGAGGGTATCATGCCGGACAGCAGGGAAAGGCACTGCGCCCTGATAAGACTTCAATTGGAAACAGGCAGAACCCACCAGATCCGGGTACATATGGCTTCCCTGGGCTGTCCGCTTCTGGGCGATCCCCTCTATGGAAGCGGGCCGGTATCAGAGATGGGCAGAACTGCCCTTCATGCCCGGAGCATCCGGTTTCTCCAGCCATTTACGGGAGAGGAGGTCTGGGTGGAAGCGCCGGTTCCCAAAGATATAGAGTCTTTGCTTTTGGAGCATCCGATCCTGGCAGGCTGTTTTTATGCGTTGCCAACCGCCGGGAATGTGTGTTAGAATAAAAATGGTTTTCTATGGGAAAGGATGACAAAGAGGAATTATGGGAAAATCACTCTATATTGCGGAAAAGCCCAGCGTGGCGCAGGAATTTGCCAAGGCGCTGAAGCTTTCCACCTCCCGCCGGGACGGTTATCTGGAAGGGGAGGACAGTATTGTAACCTGGTGTGTGGGCCATCTGGTGACCATGAGTTACCCGGAGGTGTACGATCCCAGGTACAAGCGGTGGAGTCTTGCTGCTCTGCCGTTTCTGCCGGAGGAATTTAAGTACGAGATTATTCCCTCGGTAAAGAAACAGTTTGAGATTGTAAAGGGACTTTTAAACCGGCCGGATGTGGAGACGATTTATGTCTGCACCGACTCCGGGCGGGAGGGCGAATATATTTACCGTCTGGTGGAACAGATGGCCGGAGTGAAAGGCAAGAAACGCCGCCGGGTGTGGATTGATTCCCAGACGGAGGAAGAGATCTTAAGAGGGATCCGGGAAGCGAAAGATCTTTCCGAGTATGACAATCTCTCCAGCGCCGCCTATCTGCGGGCCAAAGAAGATTATCTCATCGGGATCAATTTTTCCCGGCTTCTGACTCTGAAATACGGCGATACCATTTCAAATTATCTGAAAACAAAATACACGGTGATTTCAGTGGGGCGGGTTATGACCTGCGTGCTGGGGATGGTCGTGAAGCGGGAGCGGGAAATCCGGGAGTTTGTAAAGACGCCCTTTTACCGGGTGGAGGAGGAGTTTTTTCTGAGCGGCCGGGAGGCACGCGGAGAATGGCGGGCTGTGGAGGGGTCATCCTATTATCAGTCCCCCAAGCTTTACAAGGAAAACGGTTTTTGCGAGAAAAAAGATGCAGAAGAGCTGATCCGCTTTTTGAAGGAAGAACAGCCTCTGAAGGCGGCGGTCTTTTCGGTGGAGCGTAAAAAGGAGAAGAAGAATCCGCCCCTTCTTTTTAATCTGGCAGAACTTCAAAATGAGTGCTCCCGCCGGTTCAAGATCAGCCCGGATGAAACCCTGCGGGTGGTTCAGGAACTCTATGAGAAGAAGCTGGTGACGTATCCAAGAACGGATGCCAGAGTACTTTCCACAGCAGCGGCAAAGGAGATTGTGCGGAATATTTCCGGACTTCGGAATTATCAGAAAGTGTCGGTCTTTGCCGGGGAAGTGCTGGCGGGCACGGCATGGAAGAACCTTGCAAAGACACGTTATGTAAATGATAAACAGATTACGGACCATTATGCCATTATTCCTACCGGCCAGGGCTTTGGGGCCCTGAAGACCTTAAGCCAGACAGCGGAACAGATTTACGAGCTGATTTCCCGGCGTTTCCTGTGTATCTTCTATCCTGCGGCAGAGTATCAGAAGGTACAGCTGGTGACAATTCTCCGGGGAGAGAAGTTCTTTTCCAGCTTCAAAATGCTGCTGTCGGAAGGATATTTAAAGGCAGCTCCTGCCTCTGCCGGGGAAAGCGCAAAGAAAAAGGGTGAGGAGGCAGAGGAGATCCGCTGTGATACGGAGCTTTTGGAGATTCTGAAGCATTTGAAAAAGGGGGATCCGGTGGAGGTACGGGACTTTTCCATCAAAGAAGGGGAGACCTCGCCGCCCAAGCGTTACAATTCGGGTTCCATGATTCTGGCTATGGAGAATGCCGGGCAGCTGATTGAGGATGAGGAGCTGCGTTCTCAGATCAAGGGAAGCGGGATCGGGACCAGTGCTACCAGGGCGGAGATTCTCAAAAAACTGGTGAACAATAAGTATATTGCACTGAATGCCAAGACCCAGATCATCACGCCTGCCCTGCTGGGAGAAATGATCTATGACGTAGTCCGGGCTTCTATCTACAGCCTTCTGAATCCGGAGCTGACAGCCAGCTGGGAGAAAGGACTGACCCAGATGGCAGAGGGCAGCATTACGGAAGAGTTTTATATGCAGAAGCTGGAGAAGTTCATAAGCGACAAGACCCAGGCAGTGCTGAGTGCGGATTACCGGCGGGCATTGAGGCCCTGCTTTGATGCTGCATCGGGATTTTACAAGTCTGCAAAGAAGGATTCCGGGAAAGCACAGGGAAAGCCTGCCAAGAAGAAAAAAGCAGAGTAAGCATACGGGAAATACGCAGCCATGGGCCCTGTGCGCAGGATACGGCTGTGGATGCCGGGCGTTTTATCCGGCTGAGAGATGGATAGAAAAGAAATTGGATCAAATAGAGAAGGAGTAAAGCATTATGAAAGAATTAGAAGTAAAAAGCCTGTACACCTTAAGCGAAACCCTGGCGGCGCCGCTGCTGTCTGAGGTTACCTATCCATGGGAGGCTCTGCCCCGAATCGGCGCCTTTATTCTGGAATTGGGAGCATCCTTAAGTGAGGAAGTGTACGAGAAGCGGGGAGAAAATATCTGGATCGCCCGTTCTGCCAGAGTGGCGCCTACGGCGTCCATCACAGGTCCGGCCATTATCGGGAAAGATGCGGAGGTGCGCCACTGCGCGTTTATCCGTGGAAATGCGCTGGTGGGAGAGGGAGCTGTGGTGGGCAATTCCACGGAGCTTAAGAATGTGATTCTGTTCAACAGGGTGCAGGTGCCTCATTACAATTATGTGGGAGACTCCATTCTGGGATATAAAGCCCATATGGGGGCCGGCTCCATCACTTCCAATGTAAAGTCCGACAAGCTTCTGGTGAAGGTACACACACCAGAGGGAGATATTGAGACGGGGATCAAGAAGTTTGGAGCCATGATCGGCGATGAGGTGGAGGTTGGCTGCGGCTCCGTTCTGAATCCGGGAACGGTCATCGGAAGAGAAAGTAATATTTATCCTCTGTCCTCTGTGCGGGGCGTGGTTAAGGCTCATTCTATCTATAAAAAACAAGGCGAGGTAACAGAAAAACAATGAACACGCAAGACAGAAGACCATTGACGGGCAGCGCCCTCAAATGGATTGCGATTCTCACCATGCTGGTGGATCACCTGGGAGCCTGTCTGATAGAGGTTTTTGTGATAAACGGTTATGGTAATTCGCCTCTGGCCGGCCGTTTCAGCTGGGAGGAGGTTATGGCATGGTATAATTTTGATCTCATACTGCGCCTGATCGGGAGAATTGCCTTTCCCCTGTTCTGCTTCCTGCTGGTGGAGGGAGCAGTACACACCCGGAATATGGGAAAATATATGCTGCGCATGGGTATTTTCGCGCTGGTGTCAGAGGTGCCCTTTGATTTGGCTTTCCACAACGTCCCCTTTTTCTGGGGAGCCCAGAATGTGTATTTTACCCTTTTCCTGGGGCTTGCCGCCATCTGGCTGCTGCGGGACTGGAAAGAGGCCAGGTGGAAACTTCCGGCAGGGCTGGTTCTTCCGGCGCTTGCCGCCTGGCTCCTTTCCACAGATTATGGAGCGGTTGGAGTTGCAGTGATTGTGCTGATGTACTTTCTGCGGGAGAAGCCCTGGCTTCGGGCGGCCGCCTGTATCACTCTGCTTGTGGCCTTTAACCAGCTGGAGATTCCCTGTATACTCTCCTTTGTGCTGACTGCCCTTTATAATGGCAGGAGAGGGCGGCAGCCAAGATACTTTTTCTATGGATTTTACCCCGTTCACATGCTGCTGCTGTGGGCGGTGGGACGATATGTTCTGACAGCGCTTGTTTGATAGCCATGGGGCTGCGGAACTGGGATAAGAAACAGCAGTCCCTGGACCAGGCCCAGAAGGATTTACGGACGGTTTTTGACGGCCGGAAATCCTTCTCCATCAAGGGCATGGGTAAGGGATTGCGGAACTGGAATAAGAAACAGCAGTATCCTCGAAGCGCATAGAACGATTTACGGACACAGGTTCTTGTGGCCGGAAATTGT